>JAITAB010000039.1 GCA_031284315.1 Campylobacteraceae bacterium | reverse complement strand
AAAAAACAATTGCTTAAAAAATAATTAAATTAGGAGAAAAAATGGCTTGGAAGGATAAATATAATATATTTGGGGACATAAACAGCGAGAGCAGTAAAATAAATAAATTATCGTTTTTCACTTTAAGTCATATTGCAAACATTATGAAACTCTCAAATAACCATAAATTTTATAATTAAAAATTACTCGCTTTATGATACAATCACAAAATTGTTTTTCAAATTGGGTTGGAATATGAAAAAACTCTTATTTCTCTTAACTCTAACTACAACATTTTTATTTCCTGCAAGCTTTGACTGCCAAAAAGCTAAAACAGATATTGAAAAACTTGTCTGTTCAGACGAAGAGTTATCAAGGCTTGACGAAGAATTGAATGAAGCGTATAAAGAGATTATAACTTTTTTATCTATGGAGGATTTTAACTACATATAAGAAGGAGATCAAAACAGAAGCCTTCATTATATATCATTAGGCAAGGCTTTCGACAATGAGCTATCCGATGTATACAAAGAATTTCAAAATAAAAAAAAAGAATGGATTATGCAACAAAGAAAGTGGTTAAAAGAAATAAACCAATGCAAAAATAACATCTGCATAAAAACTGCCTACAATAAAAGGATCAAAGAACTCAAAGATGAATCACAAAAATTTACGAATAATCTTTTACAAGCCCAGAAAAATTCAAAGGATATTTTCAACAAAACCAACAGTACATTTGAAGCCACTAAAATATTAGAAACTGCCAATATCAATGCAATTATAGATACAAAACCTGATGTGCTGAGTAATCAGCAATATGCTGATTTATTGTATGATTATGCTTTTTACTTGACTTTTAAGATAGAAACTCCTCTTTACGAAACAGATCGCAAATTTTGGAATTTTTTTCTTGATAATTATTTCTATGAACCAAGTAAAACAGATATATCTTTTCCTCAAAATAGTAATAGACTAAAGATAGCCATTAAAGTTCTTGAGCAAGCAAAACAAGTTACTCCAAAAAATGCGTCTATATATAAATTAATGGGCGGAATTTACTATAAATTGTTCATAGTGACTAGCAGGGCTTATGAGCCGATACGAGACGAAATACCACAATTCATAAAAAAATATTATACAGAATATATCAAACTATGCAAAGAGCAAAATATAAAACCGCAACTAAACGAGACTGAAAAAAATATAGTAAACAAAAATGGTATATTTGTAGAGATTTTTAGCGCATACAATCAGGCTGACTGGTTATTTTGGCCATATTCATTAGATTCCGAAGAAGAGATGTCAAAAAGCGAATATTATGCCATATATCATAAAATTAAAAATGTATGCGGAGATTATATTGCTATGTTAAATCGAATGCCTGACAATAATTTGACTACTTGCTCAAGATATGCCAATGAAGAGAACTCTTTGTTTGAGTTTGTCAAATATGAGGATGCTCCTGATGAGTATAAGAAGTTTACGACACCAAATAAAGACAGCACTAGAGATCAATTTCTTTTGCAATATAATAATGAGTATTTTGTGGATATTTATTTTGATACCCTTATGTTATCTGAAACATATAAAAACAGTCAAAATTATACACTTGAAAAACGCTGCAAGTATGTTTATATAGATTTTAATTTAAAACAACAAGATAATATTTATGGCGGTAATTGCAAAAACATTAAAAATTACGACCAAATCTATAAAAACGGCAAGGAGTAACAGATGGCAGCAGGTATTAAAAAAATTATGTTGATTTTATTAATAAGTATAGCTTTTTTATTTTCTGCAAATACTGATTTACAAGATGTACATAACAGCGCCGAAGATATAACCAATTCAACAATTTTAGATTGGTGGGGCAAATACTCCAATGAAAAACTTGATATTTTTACAAAGCCAATGCCATTTTTTTCAAAAAATAGAGAAAAGGCATTTTTAATTGAAGCAGGAATTTTTAACGGCAGAAACGATTGGCATATCATAGCTCTTATTTTCCCAAAAATACAAGAAGTGAAAATAGTTGATAAAAATATCATTAGACAGGATATTAAAATTTTGGATTTGGATAAAGACGGTATTTCCGAAGTGGAAGGCGCAGTTGTATATTCAGGGCAGGGAACGCAAAATGGCACAAAAGTAATCTTACAGTTTGATAATAATTTTAGTATATCTGTTTTACACAGCGCGGCTATGGAAAAGAGTAGCGGATATTATACCAAGACGGACGAGAAGTATTACGATAAACAAGTTGATTGGCGATATTTTGATATAGACAAAGACGGGATATCGGATTTGATAAGAGACAGTTATAAAAGGCGGAGATAAAGGCGCGGATATATCCGTCAAAAAATATTTGTTCAAAAATAGTCAGTTTATAGAATTGACAAATGAAATTTAAGGAGAGCGGCGGGCAATTAATATGGCTTTTAACTGTTTTTCTGCCAATATATCTCATCTTTGCCGACACAAATGCCAAAACAGCTCGTCATACATGAGGCGAGAGGTTTTGATATGAAAAATTAAACAGATATTTTGTACAATTTACAAAAACTTTCATAGAGGCTGCATGATGAAAACGACTGCTGAAATTTTAAAAGATCACAAACTGACAAACGATGATTACGCAAAGATAAAAGATATTTTGAAAAGAGAACCCAATATCGTAGAAATAGGCATATTTTCCGCGATGTGGAGCGAACACTGCTCGTACAAATCCAGCAAAAAATATCTGAACGGTTTTCCTACAAAAGCTACATGGGTCATTCAAGGACCGGGAGAAAACGCGGGAGTTATAGATATAGGAGACGGTATCGCGGCGGTTTTTAAGATGGAGAGCCACAATCATCCAAGTTTTATAGAGCCTTTTCAAGGGGCGGCTACGGGAGTCGGCGGTATTTTAAGAGATGTTTTTACGATGGGCGCGCGTCCTGTGGCAAATCTGAACTCTTTGCGCTTTGGAAAAATAGAAGGCGATAGTAAAATGGCCAAACGCCAAAGATATTTAGTCAGAGGCGTAGTTGAGGGAATAGGGCATTACGGTAACTGCATGGGTGTGCCGACTGTCGGCGGCGAAACATTTTTTGACGAATGTTATAACGGAAATATTTTAGTCAATGCCTTCACGCTCGGACTTTGCAAAACGGACGAGATATTTTACGGGCGGGCAGAAGGCGTGGGCAATCCCGTGATTTATGTTGGAAGCAAAACGGGGCGCGATGGGCTTGGCGGCGCGGTGATGGCAAGCGACAGTTTCACCGAAGAGAACAAATCTCTGCGTCCCACCGTGCAGGTAGGCGACCCGTTTGCTGAAAAACTTCTGCTTGAAGCGTGCCTTGAATTGTTTGGGCATGATTATATCGTGGGCATTCAGGATATGGGCGCGGCGGGGCTTACTTCAAGCTCTTTTGAGATGGCAGGGCGCAGCGGAAGCGGCATGAGGCTGGATTTGTCGCGTGTTCCTGCACGCGAAGAGGGTATGACGCCTTATGAGTTTATGCTTAGCGAATCCCAAGAGAGGATGCTCATTTGCGCCAAAAAAGGCTATGAGGATAAAGTGCTTGATATATTTAAAAAGTGGGATTTGGACGCTGAAGTAATCGGTGAAGTTACCGATACGGGCGTCATGGAGCTATATTTTAACGGCGAACTTGCGGCAAATATCCCTGTGTCTCCCGTCAGTGAAAACGCTCCGATTCTAAACCGTCCTGTTAAAGAGCCTGAATATTTGAAAAACATAAAAGATGTGCCTCTTTTCGAAGCTCCGGCCGCGCAGGAAGTTTTGGAAAAATTTTTGGCGCACCCCGAGATAGCCGACAAATCATGGATATACGAACAGTACGACTCTATGGTTCAGACAAATACTATCAAACCGCCGGGATCCCTTGACGCAAGCGTGATTCGCGTCAAAGAGAGCGCGAAAGCTATCGCCATGAGCAGCGACTGCAATCCGCGATACAATTACATAGACCCAAAAGGCGGCGCGGCGGCGGCGGTGATGGAAAGCGGGAGAAATGTCGCCATGAGCGGAGCAAGGCCGCTGGCGATTACCGACTGCCTAAATTACGGCAACCCCGAAAATCCCGAAGTCATGTGGCAGTTTGCAAAGGGCTGCGAAGGCATAAAAGAGGCGTGTTTGGCTCTCAACACTCCCGTTGTAAGCGGAAATGTCTCTTTATATAACGAAACTGAAGGCGTGGGCGTATTTCCAACCCCGTCTATCGCTATGGTGGGATTAAATGATGACGCCCAAAAAGTATTGCCTTCGTCATTTCAAAAAGAGGGCGGAGAGCTGTATCTGCTGGGCGGCACTTATAATGAATTTGGCGGAAGTTTATACTTAAAACTTTTCGCAAACGCCGTTAAGGGCGAACTGCCAAAGATTGATTACGACAAAGAGTTGAAACTTTGGGAACTTGTCATAGAGGCAAACAAAAAAGGGATAATTTCTGCGGCAAAAGATATAAACACGGGCGGCATTGCCGTATCGCTTGCGAAAATGAGTGCGCTTAGCGGCTTGGGCGCGGTAATAAGCACAGATTTTGCAGATGAAAAACTGCTTTTTAGCGAAAGTTTTTCAAGAGCAATCGTTGAAGTAAAAAATAAAAAAACATTTGAAGAGTTGGCGCAAAATATAGGCTTGCATGTCAGATATATCGGAAAAACGGGCGGCGGAAAGCTTTTGATAGATAAAAGCATAAATTTGAGCGTTGAAAAGATAAAAGAGTTATATTTTGACTCTTTCAAGAAATTAATAGAACAAGACTTATAGCAAGGAGGATATTGTGTTTAAAAAATTGACATTGTCTTTGACACTGTTTTTATTGTCGGCGGCGCCTGTTTTTGGCAGTTGTAAAAGTAATTTTTTTTCTCAAACTGTGTCTAGCTGCGCATTGTCGCCCAAATATACGATATATGAAAAAGAAAAATTTGTCGGCTTAGAGGGCAAACTCGGCATATTTACTACTGACTACAAAGAAGGAGCAGGCATCAGAGCGGGCTTTGAAAAAAGTCTGGAAAGTTCGCTAAAAGGAGCCAGCCTTGGCTTTGAACTGCGCCCGGAGATTTTGGTTTTTGGAGCGAATTTTGTGTACCATTGGGGCGAGGGCGAAAAAGAGTGGAAATTTGCCCCAGAAATCGGCATCGGCTGGTCTTATGTATCGTTAGTTTACCATTACGGCTTGCACATGAGCGGCGATAAGATAGCAAGTATCGGAAATCACGGAGTAACTTTCAGTGTAAATATACCTTTTTGAGATGGTGTGCTTATTTTTAATTTGTTGATTTGAAAAGCAATTATTTCTATCCTATGATTGTTTTGCGCAAGCTATTCATGATAGCTTGTTGGATTTGTGATTTTTGGGCGTTAGTCAGCGGCATAGTGTTTCTTAAAAAAGGCAATTATTCGTTCTATAAATTTGCTTTCTCTCTCTTCAATATCTTCTTTTGTCCAGTCATTTTTAGGATAATTGCCCAGTTCTACTACATTGGCAATTTTAGATAATATGTATTTTTGTTTTTTATTGCCAAAGTAACCGTTTCCAGCTTGAATATTTAGCTTTTTTTCAAATACAACTTTATTTCCAAAATAATCTAAATATAATTGTGCATCTTCAATATTCCAGCCATTATAGTTTGCCTCTTGCCATTTTTTGGGAAATATATGCTCTATCTCAAAAATATCAGATATTAATTCATTTTGTTCTGGATTTAAATAGGTATCCAACAATAAAAGCGCTCTGGATATTTTTGAATAAGAGTAACCAGTAATTCTTGTTCGTATTAATTCTTCATCTAAATTGAATTTTACTTGAAGCTTATTCTCTTTTTGGATAGAAATATAAGCGGCAAAAATATCGTCTTTTATAGCATTTACTGTTGGGGTTTCAATAAATTTTGCAAATAAAAATGCTATTAATTTTTTCAACATAGAGCAAAAGTCATTGTCAAAGGTATCGCTGTTTCTATTTTTCATAAAAAATACGCTTACAATGTATTTCCAGTATTCATTGGGGTAATATCGCAAACAATGCAAATATTGTTTGGTTTGAACTGAAATAGTATATTTTATCTCACCATCGGCTTCATTTCCTGTATTTAAATAGAGCCAAAAGTTAGCTAATTGCATAATTTCACTAATTAAATTATCTGCTTTTAGCTTTTCATATTTATTGTTAGCATAAAAACTTCTCAAACCAATTTCTTTTGACTTATCCTCGTTTCGCGCCCTTATAACATGTGTGTAATATCTAAAAATATCATCAAGAGGCATATTTGCTTTTTTACAAATTTGAGTAAGGTCTTTCCATATTTGAGTAAATTCTTTACGCTTTTCTTCGGTATCAAAATTGCGATAAATTTGCGCTTTGAAAATATCAGAATCAGATAGCGGCATTCCTCTGTCATTAAGAGTTGAAAAAATAGTCAATGCTGTTTCTTGTGCCGCACATTCTATGGGTAAAATAATACAATTCTTTAAAATTGTAACGCAGAGTTGCTGCCATTGCATTGGATTTGCTTTGGCATATCTATCGCATTGTTCTTTAAGAAATCTATAATTTACAGAATAGTTATCTATAGTGTTTTCATTAGTATTTCCTGTTTCTAATATTTTATGAAAAGTGTCATTATCTTCTTCAGTAGCCACTTGTGAAGCAATATGAATTTTTGTCGTATCAGACACTATTTGAGAAATTGGATCTATATCCCAAATGCAAGGGGCTAATTGATTTTTTAAGCCTATAACATTTTGATTGTAGGCATTCATATTTTCCAATTTACGATAAAAAGCTCTTAATATTAATAAAAGCGTAGTGATGCGCTGCTGCCCGTCTATTATCTCTAAGTCAGTTTTTCCGTTATTGTTCTTAGTTTGATAGGATACAATTGTTCCAAGAAAGTAATCAACGCCTTTTTGCGCTTCAGTAACGGCAAAATTTTCAATATCATTCCACAGAGTTTCACATTTTTCAATATCCCATTTATATGGACGTTGATAGTCTGGAATAACAAACTTTCTATTTTGCATTTCACCAAACAACTCTTTGATAGTTTTTTTACTTATATTCAATTCTGCCATATATTTCCTTTATTTTGTCGTTTGTTACGGGAAATATATCATAATTTCCCGACAAGAACCGCCTCATTTATCTATCTTTTGTATAAATTTTGACGTTGTACTATTTTTTTCATAGTGATAGGCTTTTGTGTTATCTTTTTTTGTTAAATCGTGCAAAGTATGCGTCGATTTCGGGGCGCAATTCTATGCCCGCTTTTTCAAAACAATCGAGCAATTCGTTATATGCGCCTTGACCGCCAAGAAAATCCCAAAACTCTTCGGCGACTTTGAGTTCGTTTTCCAAATCAAGCATTCCTCACATTGTCCAACGATTGTAAGGCTGCGGTTCGTAAGGATTATAAGGAATAGCTATCAAAGTATGAATATTTGCCGTTGGATTAACGGCAAATACGGCGGCTGTCCACTCTAAAAGCGTGCGCTTAAATTCTTTGAAGCCTCCCGCGTTTGGTTTTGCCGTTTTAATGTCAAAAAGATAAGTTGCGCCGTCGTTCGCCGTCAATTTTAAGTCTACTTTTGTCGGCTTTATAGTTCTCATCTCGCCTTTTTGACAAACTGATCTAATCGCTTCAATTTCTTGTATTTTATTTGGCTCTGAGTTTGCTGTCGTAAGATTGTCCATGATATTTTGGATAACTTTTTGCGCTTCAGATGAAATCAAGACGCCCGCCGTTTGCTGCAACTCGGCATTAGCAAAATTCAACAATGCCAACGATTTGGCGACAGGCTCAAAAATAGTCGTGCCAAAATTGGTACTTAGAGAGTGAATAAACGAATATAACGCGATCCTGTCTTTACCCAAAAGCCGAAAATGAAAAGGCATAGAGGCAGGTTCGGGATCGTAATTTTGAAACTTATTACGCAAGCTATCTATGATAGCTTGTTGGATTTGTTGTTTTTTTGTGTGTTAGTCAGTAACATGGTTTAAATTCTAAATAACTTATCGTCTTGCGATAATGACAAAACCTCAAATGCGCTCACATCAACACTTGAAGGAATTTTATCTCGTAAAATCGGGACAATATATTGGCAATTATTTACATTAGCAACTTCAAAAAGCGTATTCAATTGATTGTCATGAATATTTTCAAGTTGGTCGTGCATAATAAAATGCAGACATTTTATTCCTAAACTGTCTGCAAATTGGATATAAGCAAAATCAAAAGCGGAAATTTGTCCTTTTTTCTTTCCTGTGCTTGGGTTGCCGTCAATATTTGAAATATTTAAATCATAACTTTTTGCATTTTTTGCAGGACTTAATAAATAAGATTCTCCGTATAACTTGTTAGACATCACAGTAAAATATTTGTTAAATTCCGTAATTCTGCTATTTATTAAAGCATCTTTTGAATCAA
>JAITAB010000014.1 GCA_031284315.1 Campylobacteraceae bacterium | reverse complement strand
CCAAAAAGTCCGACACAACAACGCTATTTTTTGCTACGCATCACTGCAAAGAGGCAAATGTGCAAAAGGCGCTCAAAGAGATAGAAAAACTGCCGTTTGTGATGGATAAAACAAACATGTTAAGGATAGAAGCAAACGCTTAAAGCTTTGTTTGCCGTTTTAACGCGGTTTGAATTTGACAAAACAGTGAAGCCGCGCGTTTTGATACGGCAAAAATTAACAGGCAAGCAGTTGTTCAAGGTTTTAGATAAAATATGCAAGGAAGAGAGCTTCGTTATGAGAGACGACTATAAAGGCTATAACATACTCAACAACAAGGATTATGTTAGATTAACAGTAAATCATAAATGGGACAATTTAGTTTAAGCAACAGCATACACACAAACGAGATAGAGAGCTTTTGGGCTTTGTTTAAAAAGGGAGTATTCGGCATATAAGCGTTAGATATATGCAAGAGTATATCAACGAATTTACATTTAGAATGAATATAAATTCGTTTGACGGATTATCACAGCAAGCTATAATAGCATAAGGACAAAAATGGCAAAGATAGCAAACAGCATAGCCAATACCAATACATTAACTGCATTGTTAAATGCGTTATCATTTACCGAAGCCAAAACCAATTTATATACCAAAACAATCAATAATCACGAGCTAAGAGTTGATTTTTCCAACGAAGTTATAATATATCCAAAATCAATAAAGGTCAATGATACTACTACCTGCAATTTCTCTCATGAAGAGAATTTTGTCGTCTTAGAATGCGTTTGCCGCTTGCTTGAAAAGGGTTACCAACCAAACCACATTGAACTTGAGCCTCGTTGGAAATTGGGACGCGAGGCGAAAAGCGAAAAGCCGATATTCAAGTAAAAGACAACAAAGGCAAATCGCTTTTGATTATTGAATGCAAAACTTGGGGCAAAGAGTTTGAAAACGCTTGGAAAGATACTTTGGAAGACGGCGCGCAACTTTTTTCTTATTATCAACAGGATAAAGACACGCAATTTGTTGCTCTTTACGCTTCGCAGTTTGCCGATGATAAAATCAATTACGCCTATAAACTTATTAGCACAAAAGACAATACAGAATACTTAAAATCAAATAAAAGATTAAAAGGTTTCAAAGACGCCACAACCAACAAGGAACTTTTCAAAGTTTGGGCGGAAACATATCAAAAGGATTACAGCGAAGTCGGACTTTTTGAAGACGACATTGCGGCTTATGATATTGGCAAAAACAAGTATTCCACCGCCGACTTAAAAGAAATCGACGCCGATAAAATTCAAAAGAAGTACCACGAATTTGCCACGATTTTAAGACAACACAACGTTAGCGGACACGAAAACGCTTTTGATAAACTCGTAAATCTCTTTTTAGCAAAGGTTGTTGACGAAAAGAACAATGCCAAAGAGTTAAAATTTTACTGGAAAGGCGTTGCTTACGACGATATGTATAGTTTGATTGATCGTCTGCAATTTCTCTACAAAACAGGAATGGAAAAATTTTTGGGCGAAACCGTTACTTATGTATCGGAAGACGACATTAAAAAATCGTTCAAACTTTTCAAAAACGACCCCGACGCCACCCGCGACAGCATTATCAAGTTTTTCCGCGAACTTAAATACTATTCCGACAACGACTTTGCTTTTATAAACGTTCATAATGAAAAACTTTTTGAGCAGAACGCCGAAGTCCTTTTGAAAATCGTAAAAATGTTGCAGGACATCAAACTGCAAACCGAAACGCAAAATCAATTCTTGGGCGATTTGTTTGAAGGCTTTTTGGATAAAGGCGTAAAGCAAAGCGAGGGGCAATTTTTCACTCCGACGCCTATTGTGAAATTTTTGATTTCTTCTCTTCCGCTCGCCAAGAAAATCAAAGAAAAAACCGAACCGCTCAAAACAATTGATTATGCTTGCGGCGCTGGACATTTCTTGAACGAATACGCCGCGCAGATTTTGCCTATTTTGACCGAAACTAAGAGGGATAAAAAAGATTATTACGCCAACATATTTGGTATAGAAAAAGAGTATCGTCTTTCTAAAGTAGCTAAAGTGTCCGCTTTTATGTATGGTCAGGACGATATTAAAATTATTTACGACGACGCCCTCAAAGCGCACAAGGACATTAAGGACGGCGCTTTTGATATTCTTGTCGCCAATCCCCCCTATTCCGTAAAAGGATTTATGGAAACGCTCGGCGAAAATGATTTGAAAAAATTTGACCTCTCTAACTTTGTTGATGATAAGCAGAAGAAAAGCAACAATTCTATTGAAACTTTTTTCATTGAAAGAGCAAAACAATTATTAACTTCGGGCGGTATCGCGGCAATTATTTTGCCATCAAGCGTTCTTTCCAACGATAGCCTTTATATCAAGGCAAGAGAAATCATTTTGAAATACTTTGATTTGATTGCTATCGCGGAGTTTGGCAGCGGCACTTTTGGCAAAACAGGCACAAATACCGCCACTTTATTCTTGAGAAGAAAGGACACTAACCCCGACATTGCCGAGCATTACAAAAATAGAGTTGAAAGTTGGTTTAACGGGAATGACGCCGATAAAGAAAAAGTTTTCAACGACAGTCATATTATAGAAGCATATTGCGAGCATTGCGGCTTTGATTATGAAGAGTATAAGACGTTGTTAAAAGGCAATCCAAGCGATAAAATTCTTCAGAATGAAATTTTTAATGAATATAAAAAAGAATTTGATAAGAAGAGAAATGAAAAGGATTTTGCGAAGTTCTGTAAAGAAATCGAAAAAGAAAAAATCTATTATTTCGCTCTTGCCAAAGACGTAAAAAATCCTGTGGTAATTGTTCGTTCGCCAGCTGACAACAAAGCGATAAAAGATTTTCTTGGATATGAGTGGAGTAACCGCAAAGGCAACGAAGGAATAAAATATATTGGCGTTGCCGCGCCAACCGACGAAGAAAATGAAATCATTCGCAATAAAGGCATTTCGCAAATTAAAACGCCGCTTTTTAATCCTAACAATTTAACGGACGGCGATAAAATTAACTCTCTTATTCGCGCAAATTTTGAAAACAATTCTGTTATAATCCCCGACAACTTGAAGCCCTTTGTATCGCTTGCCCGCCTTACTGATATGCTGGATTTCTCCCGCGTGTCGTTTGATAAACAAATCAAAACTACGCCCGACAAGAAAATTGAGATTGTTAGCAAATATGAGTTGAAAAGATTAGGTGATATGTTTCAGGTTGAAACAGGAAAAAGAGATGCAAATGAAGCAAATAATAATGGGCAATATCCTTTTTTTACTTGTGCTAAAAGTCCATTACAAATAAATAGTTTTGTGTGGGACGATGAAGCAATTATTATTGCTGGGAATGGAGAATTTCATACACAATACTTCAATGGCAAATTTGATGCATACCAAAGAACTTATGTAGTAACTAACAAAACAAAAAATGACATACAAACTTTATTTGCCTTTTATGTTTTAGACAACAGATTTAAGGAATATGCTTTAAGCGTTAAAAGAGGAAATACTCAACCTTACATTGTCTTGGCAAATGTTACTGATTTTAAAATCCCTGTTCCGCCGCTTGATATTCAAAAGAAAATCGTTGAGGAATGCCAAAAGATTGACCAAGAATATGAAACCTCTCGAATGACCATTAAAGAGAAAAAACAAAAAATCGCCGATTTGTTAGAGAGAGAAAGCAGTAATAAGAACAACAGAAAAGTAAAGATTGGGGAAGTTTTACATTACTCGGATAATCGTGTGGATTTCACTACTTTAACTCCGCAAAATTATGTCGGCGTTGATAATTTATTACAAGATACACAAGGAAAAACAAATTCAAATTTTGTTTTGACTTCTGGAACAGCGATAGAATATAAAATAGGAGATATTTTACTTTCAAACATTCGCCCATACCTCAAAAAGATATGGTTCGCCGACAATAATGGCGGTAGTTCAAATGACGTTTTGGTTTTGCAAACAAAGAACAATGAGATTGATCCAAAATTTGCTTTTTACAATCTGAAGCAAGACAAATTCTTTGATTATGAAATGGCAGTTGTAAAAGGAATGAAAATGCCAAGAGGCGATAAAAAACACATAATGAATTATCAAATCCCCCTTCCGCCTCTTTCCCGCCAACAAGAAATCGTCGCCGAAATAGAAAAGATAGAGGCAGAAATCGCCGCCGCCGAGCAGATAATGAACGCAATGGCAGAAAAAAAGAGCGCGGCGCTGAAGAAATATTTATAAAAATTTTGTTTTTGCGAGGAGAAAACTACTCTGTATATTCCTGTCCGCTAAATAAGTCAGCGTCTGAGTTCTTTAAATTTGCCACAATGTACTAAAAGAGGTTATTTTACAAGACCTTAAAGGATAATTTTGTTATTGTTTACTGCATGAGCGATAAAAACCTTTTATGTAAATACAACTACTCAGGTATGGGCAGGCGGCTTTCGTAAAAGCGGTATTTTCTGTTTTGTATTTTGACTAAAATACCTTTGCCGGATAATTGCCTGAAAAGCTTGATAATAGTCGGCTTACTCACATCTATTCGCTCCATAATATCGGCATAAGAGTAGTTAAGGATACCCTCTTCGTCTAAATTTTTAACAATAAATCTGATGATTTCCACCTGTTTGCTGTCTGTTACAGCGGATATTGTTTTGATGATATTGTATGAGCGCGCTATCTCTTTTTGCTGTATTTTTGGAAGCGCCACATCATGTATGGAGTCCAAAAGTTCCCTCACATTTATCGGCTTTATGATGTAGTTTTCAACTTTTAATTTTATCGCGTCCACAAGGTATTCCGTATCGGTAAACGCGGTTGTCAGTATAGCAGGGATATGTATGCCCATCTCCTCATAAAGTCTTTTTAAAAACTCTATGCCCGTCTCATTTTTCAGCAAAATATCCGAAACAATTATGTCAATATTTTTGCTTTTTATGACCTCATACGCCTCTTTTGTGCTTTGCACGGCATAAACATTTTTCACAAAATCTTCCAAAATCACGCTTGTATGTTTTAAAAGGTCTGCCTCGTCTTCTATGTATAAAACGCTGCATTCCAGCAAAATCGCATAATCCCGTTTACTCATGCGTATCCTTTAAAAGAGGAATTTTTACGGTAAACAGCGCGCATCGGTATGCCTTTTTGCCGCCGAAACCGTACTGTATATTTTCGCACTCTATACTTCCTTGCATATGCTCTTCTATAATCTGTTTTGACATGTAAAGCCCTATACCCGTCCCCAGACTTTTATGTTTTGTCGTAAAATACGGGTCAAATATGCGGTATATTATATCACTATCTATGCCGCCGCCGTTATCTACGACTTTAATTACCGCATGAGTTTTGTCAAATTCTGCACTTACGGCTATTCGGCGTTTTATCTGCTTGTCCAAAAGAGCGTCTTTGGCGTTACTTATGAGATTTAAAAGCACATGGATAAGCTCGTTTTTAAAGCCGTATATGCGCATATTTTCAAATTTGCCCACGCTCAAATTTATCTTTGCCCTTTCAAGAGGATATTTACTCAAATCTACCGATTTGTTGATAACATCTCTCAAATCAAACTCTTTTTTGTTTTTATTTGGATTGAAAAAAGTGCGGAAATCTTCAAGCGTATCTGACATGTTTTGCGCAAGGTCTTTGGCGTCCTGCACCCTTGAAGTTACAAAATCATCGTCCAATTTTCCTGCCTTATATTTTATCTCAAAGCTTTGTATTATCATGCTTATAGCGCCCAAAGGCTGCCGCCATTGATGCGCTATGTTTTGGAGCATTTCGCCAAGACTTGCAAGTTTTGACTGTTGAAATAAAATCCTGTCTTTGCTCCTGTTTAACTCCACCTCTTTTTTGATGCGCTCTTCAAGGGAGTTGTTCAAATCTTCAAGCTCTTTTGTCTTTTTTTTCACGTCAAATTCAAGATAATTATGCAGCTCGCGGATATTTTTCAGGATAGAATAGGTCGCGTACGAGCTTGCTATAAATACAAAAGCCACAAGCAGCAGCAAAACCATAATGCTTTTTACAAAAGCCCTGTCTGTCCGCATTTTTTCCATTTCCGCCGACTTTAAATGAAAATCGATAAGCTGCGAAAAGAGGCTTGAAAGTTTGTGAATATCGCTAAACGCGGCATATCCGCCGCCATCTTTAATCTCCAAAGAGAGCGCTTCTATCCGCGCTTCTATATCATTGCCGTTTTTTAGCGTAAACTCCCTGCCTTCGTAAATCATAAAAAAACGCAGCCACCAGTGCGCAAAATTGGCGGGAAACGAAGGCTCTTTTATATGCGCATTTTTTATTTCATTCCACACGGCGTCAATTTTGGCGTATGTATTTGAGAGTTTTACATCGTCTTTTTGCTCTATTGCCGAAAAAATGTCGGTAATATATAAAACATTAATTTCCTGCAATTTTTGAATATTTGCGATGCGGTTTTCGTACAGCATCTCATGGTCGTATTTCAGGGCAAAAAGCGAAATAAATGTCAGAAAACAGATACACGCCATACCGAAAGCCAACACAAAAAGTATCAGCCTTGTTCTGTTTAAAAAAGAGATATTATTTAAAAATTTATCAAATACGGCAATAATATTTTTCATACAAACACCCGAGCAAAAATTAAATTGTGATTTATATTGTACACAATAAAAGTCATAAAATGCAAATTATACGATTTTTTTGTATAATTTCACTATTCAAAAAAGGAGAAGTCATGGAGGATTTGACACAGGAAGAGACGGCAAGATACAGCCGTCATATTATATTGCCAAATGTGGGGTTAGCTGGACAGAGAAAACTCAAAAACGCGCGCGTTTTGATAATAGGCGGCGGAGCTTTAGGCTCTCCTGCGGCATTATATCTTGCGGCGGCGGGAGTTGGAAATATCGGCATAGTGGACTTGGACGAAGTAGACGTTACCAATCTGCAAAGGCAGATTATCCATACAAACGACAATGTCGGCAAGCCAAAAACTAAGTCCGTAGAAGAGGGCATCGCGCGGCTAAATCCGCTCGTAAAGGTCAGCGTTTTTAATACAAAACTGACAAGTGAAAACGCGCTTGATATTATAAGAGAGTTTGATATAGTCGTTGATTGTACGGATAATTTTCCTGCGCGCTATCTTATAAACGATGCATGCGTGCTTTTGGGCAAACCGAGCGTTTACGGCTCTATATTTCGTTTTGATGCGCAAATGACGCTTTTTTGGGCGAAAAAAGGGCCTTGCTACCGCTGCCTTTTCCCGTCTCCGCCGCCTGCGGAACTTGCGCCAAGCTGCGGGGAAGGCGGCGTGTTCGGCTCTATGGCGGGAATCGTAGGCTCTATTCAGGCAAATGAGACGATAAAATTTATTTTACAAGCGCCCGATACGCTTATAGGAAAATTGCTTGTTTTGGACGCATGGAAGATGAGGTTTGTTCAGCTTGGCATCAAAAAAGATGAAAATTGCCCCGTTTGCGGCAAACATGCGAGCATTAAAAAACTTATTGATTACGAATATTTTTGCAGTGCGCAAGCGCCTCAGGCAGAGGGTTTTAAAAATATCAGCGCGCGCGAATTAAAAGCAAAGATTGACAAAGGCGAAAAAATAAATATAATTGATGTGCGGGAACCTTTTGAGTTTGAGATGACGAATATCAAAGGCTCTGTAAATATCCCGTTAAACAGTGTCTCAAGCCGCGCAGGGGAGATAGACCGGTCAAATCCGTCCGTCATACTTTGCAAGTCGGGCGTTCGGAGTCTGTACGCTATAAACGCCCTGAAAAAGCGCAAATTCAAGGGAGAACTTTTCAATCTTGAAGGCGGCATCATGGAGTGGGCTGAGGATATAGACGACAGTATTGTAAGGTATTAAGGAGTAGATATTGAAAGAGGATATACAGGCAAAATTAAATGCGCTCACGCCGCTTGTTGCGCAGAGTTACAAAAAACATGAGCACATAAGCCATCTTAACTGCGATAATTTCGACTGCGAAAATCTGCCCGAGCGCGAGGAGATTATAGATATAGTTTTGCGGCTTCGCGAATTGATTTTTCCGGGCTATTTTGACAAGCAGAGGAATTGCGTAAAAACGATAGACTTCATGATAAGCGAGCATATTTCGTATATTTATGAGCGGCTTTACAGGCAGATTTATAAATCGTTCATGCTGCAAAACAAAAACAATATATCGCGCAAAGAAGATGTCATGGCGGGAGCGCAGGAGATTAGTTACGCTTTTTTGCAAAAAATTCCGAATTTAAGAGATATGCTATCCATGGATGTGCAGGCGGCTTATGACGGAGACCCTGCGGCGTCAAGCATAGACGAAGTGATTTTTTCATATCCGGGAGTATTTGCGATAACAGTCCACAGAATCGCCCATGAACTTCAAATATTGGGCATTCCGCTGATTCCGCGCATCATGAGCGAATACGCGCATACTTTAACGGGTATAGACATACATCCGGGAGCCAAAATAGGCAAATACTTTTTTATAGACCACGGAACGGGCATAGTCATCGGCGAAACTACGGTGATAGGGGATTTTGTCAAAATTTATCAAGGCGTAACGCTGGGCGCGTTGTCTTTAAAAGCGGGGCAGCGTTTGAAAGGCACAAAACGCCATCCTACTTTGGAAGATAATGTGATAGTTTACGCGGGAGCTTCCATACTCGGCGGCGAAACCGTCATCGGCGAAGGCGTTGTGATAGGCAGCAATGTTTTTATCACGCGCTCTGTCATGGGCAAGACAAATGTGAGTTTAAAAAATCAGGATTTGATATATACGGACAAAGCTTCCAAGCGTTCAAAAAAGAGCGATGAGGATAATATAATGATAGACTGGGTGATATGACGCGGCAATTTATACTCCTATTTAGCGTAATTGTCCTATAATAAAAAAATGTTTTTCAAATTTTTCAACAGAAAAAAAGTTCCGACATGGCGCGAAGCCGAAGAGCGTGCGGCGCGGTTTTTGGAAAAAGCCTCTCTTAAAATCACTGCGCGCAATTACCATTCGCGTTTTGGAGAGATAGATATTATCGCCGAAGAAGAAAATATCGTACATTTTGTGGAAGTAAAAGCGACTGAGGGAAATTATGACCCTTTGGAGCGTATAACTTCGTCAAAAATGGCAAAAATAACCAAAACTGTGGAGTATTATATCTTGAAAAACGGCATTACAAAAGAGTACCAAATAGATGCGATAGTCGTTACAAACGGCAATATTGAGTGGGTGCGGAATATTTTTTGACGCTAATTTGATATTAGTATGCGTATTTTAAGTTTTTTAGGGTAAAATTTGTCTTATTTAAATTTTTAAAGGAGATAAAAATGAGTAAATATATTGAGTTAAAAACCTCTAATTTTGACAGCGTAGTTAAGGATAAAGGGGTAGTTTTAGTAGATTTTTGGGCACCTTGGTGCGGACCTTGCAGGATGTTGGCGCCTGTGATAGAAGAGTTGTCCGGCGAATTTGAAGGAAAAGCTAAAATTTGCAAGGTGAATACAGATGAAGAGCAAGACCTTGCCGTAAATTACGGTATTCGCTCTATTCCTACCATACTGTTTTTCAAAGACGGACAGTTAGTGGATCAAAATATCGGCGCAGCGTCAAAAAGCGTCCTTGCAAGCAAGCTAAACGCGCTTTTATAAGGCTTTACCATGAGCGAAGTATTGGATTTAATCATCGTAGGAGGAGGACCTGCCGGATTAACGGCTGGTTTATATGCTTCCCGCGGCGGATTGAAAAATGTCGTAATGTTTGAAAAGTCCGTCTTTGGCGGTCAAATAACAAAAAGCAGCGAGATAGAAAATTACCCCGGCGTAAGCGAAGTTATAACGGGCTTGGAACTTATGGAAAAGTGGCCTGAACAGGCGGCGCGTTTTGGCGTAAAACAGGAGTTTGCAGGCGTTAAACGCATTAGCAAAATCAAAGATATTTTTCATGCAGAGCTTGAAGACGGAACTCTTTTAAAATCAAAAAGCGTTATCGTCTGTACCGGAAGCAATCCCAAAAAATCAGGCGTTGAAGGCGAAGAAGAGTTTTACGGCAGAGGCGTTAGTTTTTGCGCTACATGCGATGGATTTTTTTACAGAAATAAAGAAGTAGCAGTGCTTGGCGGAGGAGATGCCGCGCTTGAAGAAGCTCTTTTTTTGACAAATATCTGCGCAAAAGTTTATCTTATCCATAGAAGAGACGAGTTTAGGGCAAGTCCCGCGACTGTTCAAAGAGTCAAGAAAAACGCAAAAATAGAGCTTGTGCTAAATGCCTCCGTTAAAAAGATTTACGGAGATGCAAGCGGAGTCAGCGGGCTTATTATCGCCGATAAAGAGGGCAATGAGAGAGATTTGAAAACGCCGGGCGTTTTCGTATTTGTCGGCATGAAGGTAAATAATGAAGTTTTACTGCAAGAAGACGGCGGCTTTTTATGCGAAATGAGTAAAGGCGGCGAAGTTGTTGTGGATTTGAACATGAGGACTTCGCTTCAAGGTCTGTTTGCCGCGGGCGATATCCGCATAAACGCCGCCAAGCAGGTAGTCTGCGCGGCGGGAGACGGCGCAGCGGCGGCGATTGGCGCGATAAATTATTTAGAGAGTTGGCATGAGTAAACTGCTTATAGGCATACATGGTTCCACAGGCAGAGTCGGCAGAGTTTTGATAGAAAATCTGCAAAACGATAAAGATGCCCTCATAGCTTGCTTGCATGCGATAGATGAGTTTGGTTTTGCCGCGCCAAAAGAGGTAAAAAAGACAAATTCGCTTGAAGAACTTTTTAATTTAAGCGGCGTTGTTATTGATTTTACCTCTCCGCTTGGCACGGAAGCTTTATTGAAATACGCGATAACAAATCCCAAGCCGCTTATTATAGGAACTACGGGCTTAAACGGCGCGCAGATTGCCTTATTGAAAGAGGCGGCGCGCAAAATGCCGATTTTATACTCTACAAATATGTCTTTGGGCGTTGCAGTTTTGAACCGTTTGGTGGAGATTGCTTCTGAAAAATTGAGAGATTTTGACATAGAGATAGTAGAACAGCACCACCGCCTCAAAAAAGACGCTCCAAGCGGCACAGCTCTGACTTTAGGCGAATATGCCGCAAAAGCAAGAGGACTTGAGCTTGATAAGGTTAGGGTAAGCGGCAGAGACGGAATGACAGGGCAGAGAAGCAAGGATGAGATAGCAATTTTTGCTTTGCGCGGCGGAGATGTTGTAGGCAGGCATACGGTGGGATTTTACAATAACGGAGAGTTTATAGAGTTAAATCATACCGCTACAAGCAGAGATACATTTGCCAAAGGAGCTATCCATGCGGCAAAATGGATAATAAATCAGCCAAACGGACAGTACAGCATAAGCGATTGTCTGGAAGGATAAAATATGTGTGCGATAGTAGGCGTCATCAACTCAAAAGATGCAGCGAAAATATCTTATTACGCTCTTTTTGCGATGCAGCACAGAGGGCAGGAAGCGACGGGAATAAGCGCAAGCGACAATGACAAAATTAAAACCATCAAAGATAGAGGTTTGGTTACAAAAGTTTTTAACGAAAACTCTTTTGAGATTTTGAAAGGTTCTTTGGCGGTAGGACACAATAGATACTCCACGGCGGGCAACGACTCTATTTTGGATGCGCAGCCGATTTATGCCAGATATAGTCTTGGCGAAATTTCCATAGTTCATAACGGCAACCTGATAAACAAAAACGAAGTCCGCGCCAAACTTATAGAAGACGGAGCGATATTTCAATCCTCCATGGATACCGAAAATGTCGTTCATCTCATCGCGCGCAGCAAAAAAGAGCATTTAAAGGACAGAATAATAGAGTCCTTGAAAGCAATAAAAGGCGCTTACTGTTTTATCATACTAAGCCGCCACAAAATGTTTGTCATTAGAGACAGATACGGCGTGCGCCCGCTTTCTATCGGCAGATTGAAAGACGGCGGATATATCGCGGCGAGCGAAACATGCGCTTTTGACTTGGTCGGCGCGGAATTTATAAGAGATGTAAACCCCGGCGAGATGCTGATATTTGAAAGCGGAAAAGACGAATATAAATCCGAGCAGTTATTTGATACGGATCCCAGAATCTGCGCTTTTGAATATATCTATTTTGCAAGACCAGACAGCGTCATAGAGGGCAAAAATGTATATGAGACGCGAAAGAAAATGGGCGAAGCTTTGGCTGAAGAGTGGGGCGTGCCTGACGCTGATTATGTTATCCCCGTGCCTGACAGCGGCGTAGCAGCCGCACTCGGATATGCGGCAAAAAGCGGTATTCCCTTTGAAAACGGCATCGTTAGAAATCACTATGTCGGTCGTACATTTATAGAACCCACGCAAGAGATGAGAAACCAAAAGGTAAAACTGAAACTATCCCCCATAGCCGCTCTTTTAAACGGCAAAAAGATAGTTGTGATAGACGACAGTATCGTGCGCGGCACTACCTCAAAACAGATAGTTTCCATATTAAAGCACGCCGGAGCAAAAGAGGTGCACATGAGGATAGCTTCGCCTGCCATAAAGCACCCATGCCGTTATGGGATTGATACGCCGAGCTATCAGGAGTTGATAAGCGCAAATTTAAGCGAAGATGAGGTCAGGGGCTATATCGGTGCGGATTCTCTTAAATTTTTGTCCATAGACTCTTTGGTGAAAAGTATCGGCGATGAACGCAAATATTCGTTGGTAAGCTTTGACGGCAACTACTTTATCCAGTAACAAAACCAAAACCGTTTTTACTATCGGGCGTTATTTCAGGGAAAAATTCGGCGAAAAAGTGTATAAAACGCCCATATCCATCATGGGCTTTACATGTCCGAATATTGACGGCGCGGTAGCTAAAGGCGGCTGTGTGTACTGCGAAAACGAGTCGTTCAGCCCAAATCTCTCAAAAGAGCACAAGATATTTAAATTAAATCCGCTTAGCGCGGAAAACCCCCATCTTGACAAACAGCTTTTACAACTTGAAAGCCAATACGGCAGATATAAAAAACTGCTTGCCAAAAAATTCGGCGCGCAAAAATTTATAGTTTATTTTCAGTCTTACACCAATACTTACGCCCCGTTTTCAACGCTGAAAGCCTTATATGAAAGGGCGCTTGAACTTCCCGATGCCATAGGCATAAGCATAGGCACGCGAAGCGACTGCATGAACGGCGAAGTGCTGGAGTTTTTGCGCTTAAAAAAAGAGGAGGGCAAAGAGATATGGATAGAATACGGCGTGCAGTCTGCATTTGACGAAACGCTCCATGCCATCAACCGCGGACATGATTTTAAAAACGCCGCTTTTTGGATACAAAAGACGAAAGAGGCGGGGATTAATGTCTGCGTGCATTTGATTTTTGGGCTTCCTAACGAAACGCAGGAGATGATGCTTAAAAGCGTAGAGAGCGTTATAGATTTGCGCGTGGACGCGGTAAAATTTCACTCGCTTTATATCACAAAACATACAAAACTTGCGCATGACTTTAAAAACGGACTTTTTACTCCCATGAGCGAAGAGCTTTATCTTGATACGCTTGTGAAAGCCATAAAAATGCTGCCCCCAAATATCGCCGTACAGCGCATAACCGCAGGCGTCCAAGACGATACGCTGTTATCGCCCAAGTGGTGTTATAACTCGCACGAGCAAAAAAACAGAGCCAAAGCGGCGTTAAAAAAAGCGGGATTAGAGTATTAGATTTTAACAATTAAAATTTTAATAACATTTCAAACTACCATAATTAATATTGTGCTTATTATATATATCTTTGCTAAAATGAAAAGAAGCGATTTAGTATTTCAAAAATTAAAGGTTAAAAATATAGCAATATTATGGATAATTAATATTGTATTTTTGTTTTTATGGCGACTGCAAGATTAGAAAAAATCTTATTTCGTAGCTCTATATTGTTGATTTCACACTGCCAAATAGCAATTACTCTCCAACCCTGCTTTTCTAGTTCTATAGTATTACGCTTATCTCGTTTTATATTTTTGTTAATTTTGGTTTTCCAAAATTCAATGTTTGTATTCGGCAGCGTTCCGCGTTTACAGGTATGTCCGTGCCAAAAACATCCATGAATAAAAATAATAGTTTTGTACATAGGCAAAACAATATCCGGCTTTCCGGGAAGATTTTTTACATTTTTCCTGAACCTAAATCCGTTAGCAAATAAGAATTTTCGCACTAAAATTTCCAGTTTGGTTTCTTTGCCGGAAATGAGGGACATTATTTTGGAACGCTTGGATTTGGAGTATATATCAGACATTAAGCGTCATCTAATCTTCTAAACAAATGAGACAGTAAGCTTAAAGCATCCAAACAGTCTTTTTCGGAAAATAATCCCGATTTTCTTAAGTCCGCGATTTCTTCATGAGCAACAGGATTTCTTGCGCCAGACAGAATTCCCATTGATAAAAATTTTTGCCCTTCTTCAATATTTTCTATTGTTGAAATTTGAAAATCTGTTCCATTTGCTTTTTTATATTTATTGGCAACTTTCAGTGGTTTACCTTTGCCAAAAACTTCTCCCATCATTCCCGAATCTTTTGGATTGGTACTGCCCGACTTACTACGGACTTCCGAAATATATCTTTTTATAGTTTCTTCAAATGCACGGTAGTAATCTTGTTTATCGTAATCCGTTTTTGAGGCGCTTTGTACATTTATATGCAAATGCCGCCAATGATAATACGGATATTCTGGAATAAGTGAATGTAAGTTTTGAACAATCGTAGTTTGTGTTTTCGTAGATAGTTCGGAATCGTCAATAACCGCTTTCACAATCGGCTCAATACTTCTTTTAATTTCTGGCGGTAATTTTTTGTACCAGTTGGTAACATCTACTTTTGTTTTATCTTTTATTTCTTTTTTCTTCTTTTCGCTTCTTTTTTTACTCCAATCTCGTTCTAATGCGGACATCATTCTTTGGAGATATTCTCTCAATTTTTCTATTTCGGGCAAATCCTAATTCAAAGATTGCCTGTCGGTAGAAATAACATCTTTTTCCCAATCATCAACGAAATTCACATCTAACCAGCCTGTAAAATAAGAAAATCCGTGACTTGATTCCGATACCCCGAAAAATTCTGGCGCATTAACTAATCTACCGTTGGCAAATAATGTAACGCCCCTTAATCCGGGCTTTAAAGGTTTTTCGGTTGATAGTATTTCTCCTTTTATTTTTCTTTTCTCAGAATATTCACTTGACACATAATCTGTAAAAGCAGGAAAAGACCAAGTAAATTGCTTGCTAATATTTTTATATTTTAATTTGTCGTCAATTTTTAAAGGCTCGTCATCATTTAAAGTAACATTAACATTAAAAGTATTATCGAAAAAATTGAACAGGTTTGACAAGCTTATTGCAAGTCCTTCTTTGTCAAATTCCGATTTTCTTTTTAAATTTTTTAAGATTATTGAAGTTCCGTGTTCTTGTTTGTTGCAAGAAGTAGTAGTGAACATCGGTTCGTAATAGGGTTTATCCGTCCCAAGTAGCTCATTCCAATCAAGTGTGAATGAGATTTGATTTCCGTCTTTTTTTGTTGCAATATCAATTGTGTCGCCTATTCCAAAAAAAGCTAATTTTCCCAAACCTTTTTTGCCTGTAACTTTTCTTGTGCCAGTTGGACTTAATACGCTACCATCCTCTACTCTTCTTTTTCTTCCTATGCGTAAAAACTTACTGTTGATTTCATCAAAATCCATTCCGATACCATCATCAATTATTTGAATAGATTTATCTCCTTCTCTGTCAACTAATTTGATATGTATATTTTCGGCGTCTGCATCATAAGCATTTGCAATAAGTTCGGCAATTGCATTAGGAATATTTGAATACATTTTAACCCCTAAATGTTCAATCGTATGAGGGTCAAAACTCATTTGCAATTTTTTGTCAGACATGGTTCTATGTTCCTTTTGGCTTTATAATTACTTCTCCCAATCTTCTTGCATATTCTGGTGGAACAGCGTTACCGATGAGTCTAGCTGTTGTCGCAACACTTGCTGTTTTGAATACATAATTTTTCGGAAAAGTTTGTAGAGTCGCTCCTTCTCTTAAAGAGAGGGCTCTATCTTCATCAGGATGTGCGAAACGACCGTTGGAAAGACTAAAAAATTTTGTAGTTATTGTAGGAGCAGGGCGATTCCACCACATACGCCCAAAAGTATCTTTAAATTTATTATCCTTATTAATAAAACATTTTAATTGAAGGTGCGGCTTATCTTTCCATGCAGATCTATTCCCGCCGTCTTTAGGAGTAAATGACAGCCTTTCAATGCAGACAGGTTTTAATCTGGCTGCCGTATGATGAAATTCGGAATTATCCACATGACCCGCCGGTATTTTATAAAAACCGTTTTTCTCTCCGATAAAATCTTTAAGCAAAGATTGTTTGGTATCGGGTTCCGGTAATTTTATATTTTCATTTACTCGTGAAGCTATTAAAGAAAAACGTTTTCTTGATTGCGGAACTCCATAGTAACTCATGTCTATTATGTTATGCTTTGATTTGTATCCGTGTATTTCAAGGAAATGAAGAAATTCATACAATACACTTTCTTTATTAGTTGTAATTCCCGGAACATTTTCTACTAAAACATATCCTGGGTTGTAATATTCTATAAATTGTCTAAAATCTAATAATAGGTTTTTTGATTCTTTGGATTTTTCTTTAGAAGTGTTAATAATACTATAAAATTGACAAGGGCTACAACCTACAAATATTAATTTATCGTCATTTTTATTAATAGATAATTCTTTTTCAAAATAGTTAATAGATAACTCTCTAATATCCTTATGAATAAATTTGCTGCCTTGGTTGTTGATTTCATATGTTTCTTTACATTGTATATCAAAGTCAACACCGGCAATAACATTAATGCCTGCCATACGAAGACCGCAAGTCATGCCACCACCACCGCAGAAGAAATCTATAGCTTTATAATCCGACAAATACTCTCTCATTATTTAATCTTAAAAAAATTTATAGCTTTTGAAAATCAACGGTCTAAAAAACAGTCAATATTGTAGCAATATTTTTTTATTTTTTCTCTTAAAATATCATTTAATATTATGAACTAGATAGTTTTTGGAATCATTTCCCACACCAGCTTCAAAAACAGCAATCCCAAGACAAAAAGTATCGCATATTTGATAGCGTTTGAACCTTTTTTTATCGCGACTCCAGCTCCGATATAGCTTCCAAGCAGGCTGAAAATTCCCGCGCACAAGCCCAAGGCTATTGACACATAACCGTTGTACAAAAACACCGATAAAGCGGCTATGTTTGAAGAGAGATTTATAATTTTTGCGTTTCCTGCGGCGATGCGGGGATTTAGGCGGGTTATGCCGATAAAGGCGATTACCAAAAATGTGCCTGTTCCCGGACCGAAAAATCCATCATACGCGCCCACAACAAACGATATAAGGATAGAGTAAATAACGGTTTTTTTGCGCGGGAGCGGATTTTTGGCTGCGGCGAAATTTTTATTTTTCATCATGTAAACGGCGATAATGGGCAGCATAATCAGCAATATCTTTTGTAGTATTCCCTCGTTCACGCTCAATGCTATGCGTGCGCCAAAAACCGCGCCCAAAAGAGCGGCTATTATAGATGGAGCGCAAATGTACATATCCGTAAAGCCGTTTTTGTGGTATCTAAATGCGGCAACGGCGGCGCCTATGGTGGACGAGAGTTTGTTTGTGCCTAATGCAAAATGTGCATTTAATCCCGCGAACAGATACGCAGGCATGGAGATAAGCCCGCCGCCGCCAGCTATCGCGTCAATAAATCCCGCCAGAAAAACAAGCGGACAGACGATAAGAAATGTTATGAGTTCTATTTCCATGCAAATTCTTTTTTAGGCGCAATTGTAGCATAAATATAAATACCGCCGCTCATAATATAGGTTTTTCAGTCATTCCTATAAAAGCCGAAATTCAAAAGAATGGATAGCCATTACTTATGGGCGCGACAAAATAATTTCTTTGTCATTGCGAGGAGTTTACAACGAAGCAATCCGGTATATGAATAAAAAAGTAATTTTTTAATCGTATATATTTAGCAGGTTTTACCGCTTGATTTCATTTTTAAACGGTTCAAGCGTTCTGCTAAGACTCCCTGCAAAAATGATATGGCAACGCCGTAATTTGTTATCGGGACATTCGCGTCAGCCGCTTTCGCCATGCGCGAATGCATCTTTTGAGCATTTATGACGCATGCCCCGCAGTGTATGATGAGTTTGTATTTGCCAATGTCGCTCGGATAATCCTTGCCGCTGCAATGCTCTACTTTTAAATCGGCTTTTGTAAATTCGGCGAGCCAGTTTGGTATCTTTTCTTTTCTGATATCGCCTTTTAGCGGATGATGCGTGCAGGCTTCGGCTATCAGCGCCTTATCGCCGCTTTTAAGTTCGTTTATGACATACGCGCCGCGGCTTAAAACCGTCAAATCGCCCTTTAATCTCGCCATCAATGGAAAATGTCGTAAGCATAATATTTTCAGGCACGGCGCGCGCGGTCTTAATGATGTTCCCATCGTTCTTACGGGCTGTCCGCCGCCGTTCACAGCCGCCCGGGCAATTCATAACTTCTACAAAATGGTATCTGTTTTTGTCGTCTATCAGCTTTTTTACTATCTCGTTGATATTTCTTGACGCCCGTTTACTACGGATGTTTTTATCTCTATAACTTTCCCGCCGTAATCTTTCAGCGGTATGGGATAGTAGCTTCTACGATATCTTTTTCATAGCCTCTTACTACGATAACATCGGGATTTGAGAGTTCAAAGTCCGACAATATAAAAGCTGTTCTAAGAGCCGCTTCCATGACGCCGCCGCTGTTTCCAAATATCGCAGCCGCACCCGTATATACATTCATCATCTCCGTCTCTCTTTCGTCCGAAAGTTCCAGAGGATTGATGCCTTTTCGCTTGAAAATCTCCGCCGCGTCTCTTGCCGTCAAAACCGCGTCTATATCCTGAAAACTTTTTGTCTCATGCGGCATTTGGTTCTCTTGCATGAGATATTCGTATGCGGAGTTAAATTTGGGTCTGCTTGCTTCAAATATTTTGGCGGTACATGGAGTAACTGCGACCATAAAAATATCGCGCGGATTAACTTTCCAGACAAATTTCGCCGCCCATGTTTTAGCAAGCGCGCCGCCCATTTGTATCGGGGATTTTGCGCCTGAAATATACGGAATCAAACTCGGGTGGAATATTTCGGCATTTTTAACCCATGCAGGACAGCAGCTCGTAAAATGCGGAAACGTATGGTGCGCGACATGTTCTAATTCCTCGCTTCTCTCACCAAGCAGCCAGTATTTTACTTTTTTGATAAACTTCGTTCCTTATTCCAAAATTGTTTGGTCTGCGGCAAAATTCACATCATAGTTATGAAATCCCGCTTTTTCAAAAGCGTTGTAAAGGCGGTTTATCGTCAAATCTCTGGGTTTTCCGCCGAACTCCTCGGCTATGGAAACTCTAACGGAAGGCGGCAGATGCGCAGCGGCAAATGATTTGAAGTCTTGCAGTTTTTCCATCGCCATATCCGTAAAACTCATCTGTTCAATCGCCCCGAACGGACAATTTACAAGACACTATCCGCAGTTTACGCATCTATGACGCTTATTTTGTGAGCGACTCTAAGAGAGCCTTGAATGGCTTCGGTGGGACAGAATGAGCCGCATGTATCGCAGCCTGTGCAATTGTTTTGGTTGATTTTGACGATACCTCTTAACTCGCCTTTTCTGCGAGCGCCGTCAAAATCGGCGCCTGTTCCCCAAGCGTCCTTTGGCGGGAGAATGTGGATACTTTCGAAACTTCTGACATTTCTTTTCTCCCGTGTTAGTTAAATCTTATAAGTTTGGAATTATTGCGCAATAGATTTTATACGGTAATATTTTATAGTATTAGCGTTATTTGGTAAAAAATCTTTAGCCTTAGGAATATTTTAGTTTTTGAAAATAATACTGATAAATTAAAAAAAGTAAAAAATATCTGTATGATTCGGTAGAATTTTTTCACATGCAGGCTTAAATTTACTGAGCTGTTTCTTGATTTTGCGTATTTACAGGCTTTATGTGATTTTTATTAGATTTGGTGCGGAACTTTTATATTAATTTTCAAATTTTATCGTATGGAAGCAAGCTAATATAAATATTTATATAAAAAACGCTTATACGCATATTTATCAGTGTATGAAACAATGCCGTTTTTTATTCTTTGCAACAAAAAAGTCAATTATTTTTTTCTGTTTTTTTTCTCTTCAATGCCGCTTGCGCCCTCTCGTCTTGCAAGTTCTCGCTCTATGCGTTCGGGGTGGATATTTTTACTTGCCAATGCGACAAGAAAGTGAAACATGAGGTCTGCGCCTTCATAAATTATCTCTTTTTCATCTCCGTCTTTTACGGCAAATGTAAACTCTCCCGCCTCTTCAATAACTTTTTTCAAAAACGCATTATCGCCTTTTTTCAAGAGTTTGGCAACATAAGAAAGCTCTTCGTCCGCGCCTTTTCTCTCTTGTATGACATGGTACAACTTGTCTATGATATTGTAATTTGGCGTATCGGTTATTTCAGCCTGCTTAGATGCAGGCAATAGGATATTTTTAAAAAAGCAGGTTTTATTTCCTGTGTGGCATGCTGCGCCTTTTTGTTCTACTTTTAAAAGCAATGCGTCATTGTCGCAGTCTAAAAATATCTCTTTTACGCTTTGCGTGTTGCCGCTTGTTTCGCCCTTTTTCCAAATCCGCTGTTTACTGCGTGAAAAATAGTGCGCAAACTTTGTCTGAAGCGTCAAATTATAAGCCTCTTCATTCATGTAGGCAAGCATCAGCGCTTCGCCGCTTTC
>JAITAB010000026.1 GCA_031284315.1 Campylobacteraceae bacterium | reverse complement strand
AATAAAGAAAATATAAACAATGTTTGTTTTCGGTAATAGTTGAAGAGTAAAGACTTTGCATGGGAATGACGCTTTTTTGTCATTGCAAGAAATGAAATGGAGAAACAATTCAGAAGAATAGATTCCCGCATTCCCTCACGATATGCGCTCCGCTTGTCGTTCGGCGCGGGAATGACATAGAGAGGTAATTCCCGCGTCGAACGACAAATAAAGTATATGCGCCCCTTTCCGTCATTCCCGCGTCACTTTTCGTCATTCCCGCGCAGGCGGGAATCCAAACTAATAACCTTAAAGTATAAAAGCATGAAAGAAAAGAAAGGAGAGTTGTAAAATGTCAATTCTTTTCATATTGTCTTTGTTTGTTTGTAAGTATTCTTTTTGGATTCCCGCCTGCGCGGGAATGACGGAAGGGGACGATGGAATGACATAATGGAGCGCGGGAATGACGGAGGAATGAATTTCCTCACTTCGCATGAGGCGTGGAAATGACGGAGAGAATTTGAGTAATTTTGCCAGCTTGCAGCACAATGGCAACCATTTATGTCATACCCGCGAAAGCGGGAATCCAAATTTTATATTATCTATGCGTAGAAATGGCATATGAGGGATAATTCCCGCGACTGAATGATAAGCAAAACACATGTGCGCCCTCCTCCGTCATTCCATAGACCGAATGACAAGTTTTTATTCCGTCATTCCCGCGCAGGC
This sequence comes from Campylobacteraceae bacterium, assembly GCA_031284315.1. Taxonomy (GTDB): domain Bacteria; phylum Campylobacterota; class Campylobacteria; order Campylobacterales; family Campylobacteraceae; genus JAIRKW01. The sequence continues at coordinate 157,888 of JAITAB010000026.1, read as the reverse complement.
GGGAATCCAAAAGGAATTAAAAAAATGATAAAAAATAAAAGCAGCGTCTGAATAAATACCTTATTAGTATTTTTTACTTTCTTTCATGGTTTAAAATCATTTTTAGTTTGGATTTCCGCCTTTCCTCACGATATGCGTTTTCTACGAAAACTTGTCGTTCGGTCGCGGGAATGACGGAGAGGAATATGAAACTTAAAGGCTATACAACTTATTGCGACATAGTAATGCGCGGGAATAACAAAGAAGAATGTGAAAAGACAAATGGCGGAAATGCGGAAGGGTTTTGCATTTCTCAGGTTGTGTTTTCTTACGAAATTTTATCGTTCGAGTGCAAAATAAGAAAATTACACACAACTTTTGTGTCGGTTTAGACAAAACAGTCTGTGGTGCAAACGGCATTTATGCATAATTTTAACAACGGTTGTATCGGTTCTGCAAAGCCGTCATTTTTCTTTAAAAATTACGACGATGAATTTCAATAACAACGGTTGTATCGGTTCATGAGAATACCATTAACCCCAAACTGATAAGCCATAAAATATTTCAATACAACTTTTGTGTCGGTTCATGTATATTTAAATAATATAACTTATTAAGTACTAAGGCATTTCCATACAACTTTTGTGTCGGTTCATGATTGCTGACAGGGGAAGTATGACGATACAGAGATTAAAATTTCAATAACAACGCCGTCTCAATTCAAAAAACGCATCATGTAAGTAAACTTCATTCCAAATTACTGAAATCCGTTTTGCATGTAGGATTTTAACTCCGCTGCAAAATTGGCGTATGTATCTTTTACACACCGCACGCCGTATTTGCTTGAAGCCACAATCCTGCATGCATGCAGGCGGTTTAGACTATAATATCCCTTTGCCCTTTATTGTTCGGAGGCGTTAAAATGCCCATGTTTTCAAGCTGTTCTATTATCCTCGCGGCACGGTTGTAGCCTATTTGCAGCCTTCTTTGGATATAACTGATAGATGTTTTTTGCTCCGTCAAAACTATTCGTTTCGCCTCTTCAAAAAGTTCGTCAATCTCATCGCTGTCGGCATACTCGCCGCCGCTGTAAGAACTGCTGATAGTTTCGCTGTTGTCTTTCAAAAAACTCTCGTCATAATTTGTCGGCCGCTGGGCTTTTAGATATTCCACTACGCGCTCTATCTCATGTTCGCTCGTATATGGCGCATGAAGCCTTATAACTCCGCTCATGCCCGGAGGCGTAAAAAGCATATCTCCGCGCCCCAAAAGCGACTCGGCGCCTTGCGTGTCAAGTATAACCTTACTGTCTATCCTCTGCCCTACTTTATAGCTTATGCGCGAAGGAAGGTTTGCCTTGATGATGCCCGTTACCACATCAACGGACGGTCTTTGAGTGGCGACTATCAAATGAATGCCCGCCGCTCTTGACATTTGAGCAAGTCTGGCTATGTAAACTTCCACATCTTTGCCGCTTGTCATCATGAGGTCGGCTAATTCGTCAATGATGACCACTATATAAGGCATTGTCTCGCCGCCTTCAAGTTTTATTTTTTCATTGTAGCCTTCTATGTTTTTGGTCTTTGAATGGCTCATTATCTTGTATCGCTTCTCCATTTCAGCCACCATGTTTGAAAGCGCGATAATCGCCTGTTTTGAATTTGTAATAACAGGCGTCAAAAGATGCGGTATATCGTTATATATGGAAAACTCAAGCATTTTCGGGTCTATCATCATGAGGCGCAAAGTATCGGGCGAATTTTTATATAAAAGCGACATAAGCATAGCGTTTATACCCACGCTCTTACCGCTTCCCGTTGTGCCTGCTATCAAAAGATGCGGCAGTTTTTTGAGGTCTGTAACAAAAGGATTGCCGACTATATCTTTCCCAAGTGCGACAGTAAGAAGCGAAGATGATTTTTTAAATATATCGCTCTCCAAAACCTCTTTTAGATATATCGTCTCTATATTTTTGTTCGGTATCTCTATGCCTATGACATCTTTGCCCGGAATCGGCGCTTGCAGACGAATAGTCTGCGCCATGAGCGCCATCGCCAAATCGTCCTGCAAAGTAAGTATCTTTGAGACTTTTATATGCGGCGCGGGCTTAAATTCAAATGTCGTAACAACAGGTCCCGCGTATGTTCTTACTACGTCTCCGTCAATTCTAAAACGCCTCAGCTTCTCCAAAAGGTCTGATATTTTTCTATCTATCTCGCTTTCATTCACATGTATCGTACGCTTCGGCGGGTCGGCTAAAAAATTTGTCTGCGGCAAACGATAATCTTTTGGTTTTGGGGTATTGCCAAGTTCTATCTGCGACAAAATCCTTTTATTTTCAGGCACTTCGTTCAGTATCTCAACGCCGCCATGCTCCGCGTCTACTTCCATTATCCTGAACGGTGCGTCAGCCTCCTCTTCGTCCTCGCGCACTTGTGTTTCTTTTATTATAATCTCTTTTTTCGCTCCCGTTTTTTTCGGGTAATCTCTGAAAATAGCAGGGTCTTCAAGCGCATCAAGGCTTTTATCTTCAAAAAACCAATTATCCTTTATCTCCTGCTTTTCTTTGAATTTTTGAAAGCATCTGTTTGTTACTCTGCCGAAAATATTTCTTGCGAACGCAACTGCATCTTCAAGCTCAAATCCGAATATTACGCTGAAAGAAAGCGCCGCGACAGCCACGATAAATACCCAAACGCCGAATGTTCCTATAAACATGCCAAGAGTGCCGATGATAGAATATCCCAAATGTCCTCTAAAATACTCTGTGGATAAAATGGACGCTTGAAACATTAAAACTGTGAAAAACAGCAATACAATAGCCAAAAAAACCTCTACTTTACGCATATTTATCTCAGGGTGTTTATAAAAAACATATATCGGCGCAATGCATAAAAATGGATAAATATACGCAAAAAATCCGAATATTTCCCTGTTCCAAACTCCCACTACCGTTCCGTAAGAGCCGACCAATAAAGCATTCGGGTCAATTGTAGCGATGCCTAAAAAAACCAAAAAAGCAATGCAGATGATTAAAAATACCTCTTTTAAAATACCATATCCTTTGTGTTGCGTTTTAAACTGCGCGATTATACCCAATTTTGTTTTATAACCAAATTTTTTAACTTTGCCCATGTAGAAAAACAGCGCCTCTTTTTTGCATGCTTTTTTAAAAATAGCTGATTTTTTTCTGAAAAAGATGGCTGAATGTATACTTTATGCCCATTTTTTCGCATTTTCTTCTATTTTTTACTGAAAAAATATTGTCTTTTCTAAAAAAAAATTGTACAATTAACCCATATTTCTTTTCAAGGATGAAAAATGAGCAAAGTTGAATTTATTCAGGCGGTTTCCGAGAAAGCTGGTCTTTCCAAGAAAGATACTCAAAAAGCAGTTGACGCTGCTCTTGAAGTTATCACAAGTTCACTCACAAAAGGTGAAAGCGTAAGCTTTATCGGTTTTGGAACATTCAGCACAGCTACTCGCGCTGCAAGAAAAGCAAGAGTTCCCGGCACTACTAAAGTTGTCAATGTTCCCGCAACTAAAGCCGTAAAATTCAAAGTCGGCAAAAAACTAAAAGAGAGCGTAGCTAAATCCAAATAATTTAGCCTCTAATTCTTTACATGCAAGCTTAAGGACAATTTGTTCTTAAGCTTTTTTTTTATATATTTCCATTTCTATATTTTTATAGATGCCTGAGTGGTGAAACTGGTAGACACGCCAGACTCAAAATCTGGTGGTAGCGATATCGTGTCGGTTCGAGTCCGACCTCAGGTACCATTTATTTAGCCTGCTTTAAACTGATTGACTTATTGATAAAATCCACAACTTCCCTATTTTGAGCGTATTTGCGCTTTGATTATTTTGCAATGGCGTTTTAAGCATTTGGGTGATGAGAATGTAATCATTATAAAAAAATAGCAAAAATAAGCAGTGGAAAAATATGAGGAAACATTGGCTGACAAAAGCCAAGTAACCGCGCCGCAATAAATATTTTATACGATTTCTCATTTATTTTCAGGAGGAAAAAATGAGGTTATCGTTAAATTTTGTTGCCGCGCCGTTATGTGCATTATTGCTCGCGGGCTGCGGCGGGGATAGCAGTACAAGTCAAAATGTGAGTCCTTCTTTTTCGGTTGAGCGCAATAAAACCGATAAGATTTACACACTAAATATTGAAGGGGAAGGCGCTTGGCAGATATTTGCAGGAGAAACGCCTGAAAGTATTGATACGGGCGTTGTTATTGCGGAAGGCAATGGCGCAAAAGAGGTAAATCTTACACAATTTTCGCCAGATAAACGCATCTATTTCCAATATGTTTTGGAAAACCGCACGAAAATTACCGCTTCAGAAAGACTGCTTCCGATGCAGGGAGCCTATAATGTCAGAGATACGGGAAGCTATAAAACGGTTAATGGCAAAACGGTGAAATGGGGCAAAGCGTTTCGTTCGGGAGATTTGAATACGCTCACTTCCGATGATATATCCTATCTTGAAAACATCGGCATAAAAACTGTTGTGGATTTTCGCGACAGCGATGAAAAAATAGCCGCGCCCGATACGCCTCTTAGCGCTGTAATCAATCGCTTGGAGTATCCAATTGCCACAGGAAGCATCATACAAATGGCACAGACGGCGGAAGAGAATAGACAACTGCTTGTAGAAGCAAACAAGCTTTTTGTTACCGACTTTCAAGGCGTATATAGAAACTTTTTTGCGGCATTGATGAACAATCAAAATCAGCCGCTTCTGTTTCATTGCAGCGCAGGTAAAGACAGGGCTGGATTTGCAACGGCGCTGTTTTTATCCTCTCTTGGCGTAGATAGAGAGACCGTTATACAAGACTATCTTTTATCAGGCATTTATGTACAGGAAAAATATGCTCCATACATAGAAGCGGCTCCGTATTTAGCTCCCGTGTTTACGGTATATAGAGAATACATTGAAGCGGCTTTTGAAGTGATAGACAGGGATTACGGCGGAATTGACAGCTATTTAACCAACGAATTGGGCGTGGACTTGGAATTGATGAGGGCTATTTATACAAAATAGATTTTGACAGGTTGTTTGGGTACGCCCAAACAACCTGCATTTTTCTGCTAAATCTGCCTTTTTATATAAGTGATTACTATTTCATCATAAAAAATAATAAGCAAAAAAATATAAAAATCCATTTTTTGATTAAAAAATAGGCATATATTTGTCCGCCTCTTGGATTATAATCATATTTGTAATTTAAGAAAAGGCGGAGAAGATGAAAAACTATTTATTCAACGGCAAAAGTTTCAAGTCTGCATGCTTGTCGCTATTGACAGCAAATATACTGTTTGCATCGCCGATTGTTGCCAGCGAGGCTCAAAAGGGAAACGAGATTTACGAGATAAACTGTCAAGGCTGTCACATGGCTGACGGCAAGGGCGATCAGGACATGGGTATGTATCCCGCTTTGTCAAATAATATTAAACTGTCGTCTGCTTCCATTACTACGCAAATTGTTACAAACGGTTTGAACGGAATGCCGGCTTTCAGGGAATATCTTGACGATGGAGAGATATTGGAAGTGGTAAATTATGTCCGCGCGAATTTCGGAAATAATTTCAAAGACATTGCCCGTTTGAGCGATATACCAAAATAACGCGCTTTTCATACCTTTCGCAATTTGTGCATTTGCTTTTTCGCGCGGATATTTCCGCCGCGCATTTTTTGCATTTATCAACTCAGTAATAAACCGATCGGTTTAGAAAAAAATTTTCGCCCAAAATCAAAGCGGCGGACAGTTTATATTGCTTTTTACTCCCTTTTTGGTATAATCTTCCCTTTTATAAAAATCAGGAGATTACTATGTGTAAAGATTGCGGCTGTTCTATCCCGCACAGCCATACGCACGCAGACGGCAGCGTTCATACTCATGAACACGACCACAACGGCGAACATAAACACAACCATGCAAATCCCAAACTAAACGAGGCTAAAACCGTTGAGGTTATAACCAAAATTTTGGACGCCAACGACAAGGAAGCCGCCTCAAACCGCGCTCATTTTGAAGAGTACGGTATTTTCGCGCTCAATCTCATGAGCAGTCCTGGGGCAGGAAAAACTACGCTTCTTGAAGCGACTATTGAAGAGGGGAGTTTCAAAATAGGCGTTATTGAGGGCGATTTGGAAACCAATCAGGACGCTGAACGGATAATCAAAAAAGGAGCTCCCGCTTATCAAATAACGACAGGTCAAGCATGCCATTTGGATGCTTTCATGGTGCATGAAGGACTGCATCATCTGCCTTTGAAAGGGCTTGATTTTGTTTTTATAGAAAATGTGGGCAATCTTGTCTGTCCCGCAAGCTACGATGTGGGAGCGCATCTGAATGTCGTGCTTTTGTCTGTCCCCGAAGGCGACGATAAGCCCGCGAAATACCCCGTGATGTTCCGCGCGGCTGATATATTGCTCATAACCAAAACCGAACTTTTGCCGCATTTTGATTTTAGCGTTGAAAAAGCCGTAAAAGAAGCAAGGAAGTTAAACCCAAAAGTTGATGTCATAGAGTGCGACAGCAAGTCCAAAAAAGGCATAGACAAATGGATAAACTACCTTAAAATGAAAAAAACTTTAAGAGGCTGAAAATGTGCCTGTCTATTCCTTCGCGCATTGTTGATATAGATGAACACAATAACGCTTTGGTCGAAACTCTGGGGGTTTTAAGAAAAGTTTCGCTTGATTTGCTGGACGAAGAGGCGTATGCGGGCGAATATGTGCTAATACATGTGGGCTTTGCGATGAGCAAAATAAGCGAAGCGGAGGCAAAGGAGAGTTTGGCTCTTTATGAAGAGATAGCCGAAAAGATGAGGGACGGGACGATAGACGAAGCGGAAGGGGATATGGGATTTGCAAATAGACCTCATTAACTCTTTTAAAAACCCCAAACACATCAAGGCTTTGAGCTTGCAGATAAAAAAAGAAGTAAAAAGAAAGCTCAATATCATGGAGATTTGCGGCGGTCATACTCACACTATCATGAAGTACGGATTGACACAGCTTTTGCCGCAGCAGATAGATTTTGTACACGGTCCGGGTTGTCCTGTCTGTATTATGCCCAAAGAGCGCATAAACGAAGCGATAGAGTTGGCAAAACAGCCAAATGCCATACTTGCAACGCTCGGCGACATGATAAGAGTGCCCGGAAGCAAAACTTCCTTGCAGGATTTAAGAGCCGAAGGGTATGACATAAGGGCTTTATATTCGCCGCTTGATACGCTTAAAATCGCAAAAGAAAATCCCGACAAAACCGTTATATTTTTTGCCGTAGGTTTTGAAACGACGACGCCCATGAGCGCCGTTTTGATAGAAAAAGTCGTGAAAGAAAAGATAAAAAATATCCTTTTTCATATCAATCATGTGCTTGTTCCGCCGCCCGTTCATGCCATCATGCAAGAAGGAGCCGATATAGACGCATTTTTGGGACCCTCTCATGTGAGCGTCATAACCGGATATGATATTTTTACTCCGATAACAAAGCAATACAAAACTCCGATTGTCGTTTCTGGATTTGAGCCGAGCGATGTGATGGAGAGCGTTTTGCGCATCGTCAGACAGTTTAACGAAGGACGGCGCGAAGTTGAAAACGAATATTCAAGAGTTGTCTCTAAAGAGGGCAATATAAAAGCGCAGAAATTGATAGAGCGATATTTTGATATAAGGGATACTTTTCGCTGGCGCGGACTTGGAGATATACCAAAAAGCGCGTTAAAATTAAAAGATGAGTTTGCGCGGCTTGACGCCGAAGTTGTATTTGCGTCAAAACTTTCAAAAGAGCCGATAGACGACCACAAACTCTGTATCTGCGCGGATATTTTGAAAGGCAGGGCAAAGCCGTTTGATTGCAAAATATTCGGCAAAGCGTGCAATCCCAAAACCCCGACAGGCTCATGCATGGTATCAAGCGAAGGGGCATGCGCGGCATATTTTAAATACGGAAATTTTTTAAGGAATAACATTGAGTAAAAAGATTTTGCTAAGCCACGGCGGCGGCGGCGAAGAGATGCAGTCTTTAATAAGCAAACTTTTTTTTAAACATTTCGGCAACGAGATACTGGATAAAATGGAAGACAGCGCGGCATTGCATGTGAAAAATAACATCGCCTTTACAACGGACTCTTTTACGGTAACGCCGATTTTTTTTAACGGCGGAGATATAGGAAAGATAGCGGTTGCGGGGACTGTAAACGACTTATTGAGCGCAGGCGCGAAACCTCTTTATATAAGCTGCGGTTTTATCATAGAAGAAGGATTTTTATATGAAGATTTGGAGCGTATCGTCATCTCCATGAAGAATGAATTGCAAAAAAGCGGCGCAAAAATCGTAACAGGCGACACAAAAGTAGTCCCGAGAGGCAAGGCGGACGGCATTTTCATCAATACAAGCGGCATCGGCGAAACAGTCTGCGAAAATATCTCTTCGCATAATTTAAACGAAGGCGACGCGCTGATAATTACTAACGAGACAGGCAATCACGGCGCATGCATACTTGCAAACAGAGAAGAGTTGAAAGTCGGCGGAGATTTGAAAAGCGACTGCGCTTCGCTTTTTGAGCCGATTCTCACGCTTTTTGAACGCGGCATAAAGCCAAAAGCCATAAGAGACGCGACAAGAGGCGGGCTTAGCGCAGTTTTAAACGAATGGGCTTTAGCGTCAAATGTCGGCATAGAAGTAAATGAGAGCGATATTCCGATATCAAACGAAGTCATGGGGCTTTGCGAAATATTCGGATTTGAGCCTTACGAATTGGCAAACGAAGGCACGATGATAATTTGCGTAAAACAAGAAGACACGCAAAAGACGCTAAAAATTTTAAGAGAATTTGAAGAGTGTAAAAAAGCTAACATTATAGGCAGAGTTTTGAACTCCCACAACAAACATGTGATATTGAAATCGCCATGGGGGACAAGCAGATTTTTGGAACTTCCGAAAGGCGAACTGCTCCCGAGGATTTGTTAATGCATGAGCTTTCAGTCGTAAATTCGCTGATAGAGCTTTGCGAAAAAAACGCAAAAGCAAACAATGCCGAGAAAATTACAAAAGTTGAAGTTAAGATAGGCAAATTAAGCGGTATAGAGCCGCATTTTTTGAAACTCACTTTTGACACGTTTAAAGATAAAACCGTCTGCGAAAATGCCGAACTTGTCATGGATATCCAAAATGTTGTCGTCAAATGCCTCTCATGCGGCGATGAACGAGCGATAGAAAATAATGAATTTATATGTAAAGCCTGCGGCGGCGAAGTAAAAGTAATTGACGGCGAAGAGATGATTTTGATGCGGCTTGAAATGGAGTGAAATATTTTAAAACAGCCTGCATAAATACTTTTCAAAAGCGCTTAAAGTTTTAAAACCGCCATGTACATAGAAGCCGCAAAGTTTATAAAAAACCGTTTAAAAACCCTCCTTTTGCCTTTTCTTGAAAAAACATTCCTTTAAATTACACAATATATCCACAATATTCTAGCATATTCAAAAAAGGCAAAGCAAAATGAAAAACTAAAAAAGAGTAAAATCTTACCAAAAACAAACATTATTTATTTTTTTGCTATTTAATAACGCCTCTTTAATACTGCTGTAAGATTTAAAACGCCAAAATTATTTGTTAATTTTTTTTATTTAAAAGGACTTTCATGCAATTACAGTTTTTCAATACTTCAACGCATCAGTCGGCGGTGTCTGGATTTCAAGACAATTCTATTATTGCAAACTTGTTTAAGTTTGGCGCATTTCTCTTTCATAAGAAAATAACAAAACTTTTACTTCTGTTTTCTGTTTTGTTTTTCATAATTGGCTGCAGCGGAGGCGGAGACGACAGCGCATCTCAACGCAATGTTCTTAATCTATATGTTAATACAAACCTTGATTTTACTACTTCCATAGATGTCGGAACGGGAGAAAATGTAAATCTCTCCAAAATTGCCGCAGATAATCGTTTTTTTTATTTATATGAAGCAGGAAGCGATGTAAACTTGTACAATGTCGAGAATTTTACCGTTACTGGCAGTAAAAATTTGTATAGTGCGAAAAATGTAATTGAAATAACAGGTATAGCTGGTTTAAGAGATATAAAATGCAACGATACTTCCGTTAAATACGTTCTTTTAAAAGATATAGTTTTAAACGGCGGACTGATGATTTGCGGCGGAGCAGAGGAGTCGTTCGGCGGCTTGTTTAACGGCGATTTTCATACGATAAGCGGTCTCAGACTTACAGGTACGGGCAATGTCGGACTTTTTAGCGGCATATATGACTATTCTAACGGGCTTGCCATGGTAAGAAACCTTGGCGTTATAGATGCTGAAGTTACAGGCAGCGGCAATGTAGGCATTATCGCTGGAAATATACTTGGCAATATTGTCAATAGCTATTCTACGGGCAAGGTTCTTGGGCTTGGAAATGGAACTAATGCCGGAGGTATAGCAGGTAATATTTTGGGGTATCAACATAGCGGATATTATACAACATCACGCATATCTGGAAGTTATTCTACGGCAGTTGTCAGCACAGTTAACGGTACGGCGGGCGGCATAGCAGGCAGTGTCCACATGAGCAATGTAGATAACAGTTATTCTACTGGTTCAATCTTTGCGGGAGGCAGTATAGGTTTGGCCGGCGGCATTACAGGCAGCATCGGTTACGGCACGATAGGAAACTCCTATTCTACCGGAAGTATTAGCGGCGCAGTTGCCGCTGGAGGCATATCAGGGTCGGCAAGCAGCGGTTATTACTCAAACGGCGTAATATTATGGTCTGCGGCAATTAACTCCGAAATAACCGCTCCAAGCGCCAATACCATATCCGGAACTTTGGGTAATGGCAGCGGATATAACAATATTGCAAGCAATGCCATATCTTTACCGCTTGTATTAAGTAACGGCATATCCGGAACACTTAAAGCGCTTGACGAATTTAAACAGAAAGCTGCATATACCGATTTAAAATGGGATTTTGAAAAAATTTGGAAAATGCCGGAAAACGGAGGTTATCCGATTTTGCGCTGGCAAGAGCGATAATCCTGCTTCTATCAAAACGCGTTTAAAACAAGCGCGTTTTGGCTTTGCAAAAATATGCGCGAAAAATGTAATTTTCAGTAATTGCTTATCAAAGCGCATATTTTTAAATCAAACATTTTTATTGATATACGGCGGTAAAAAACTTACATGCCCCGCAAAAAGTGTTTTTTAAACAAAATTATTTTTGAATTAATTATATTGTTTTAAATTAATAGAAGGTAGAATATCAATTTATTCTAATTTTTAAAACAGGGGCATGACATGGCAAGTTTTTTAAAGAAAATTTTCTCATTTACCAAAGGCGTTTTTTCATTAGCATTTAAATGGATATTTTTTGTTTTAAGCCTCATTGTTGGCAAGATTGAGTGGCAGACTCCCGCATGGATACGCTATGTTCTCAAAGCTTTCAAGTTTGTGGGACGCGCACTTTTAAACCATAAAATAATAACCGTATCAATTTTATCGGCGTTTGTTTTAATCATAGCCGCCATCTATTGCGCTTATATCTGGCTGCAAAATCAGCCAAAGCCCATAGAAGTCGCGCCGATTGATCATGTGGAAGTTCATGTAAGCATATTCGCTCCCGCCAAAACAAATTACGGCAGCGAACATGTAGTTTTTAATCCTCTTTATGTCTATTTTGACAAGGTAGCCGCGCCTGTTGAAAATATCGGCGCTAATGCCAGCATTCAAGGCGTAAAATTAACTCCCGAGATAAACGGAACATGGGAGTGGGCTAACGGATATACGCTTGCTTTTAAACCAAGCGAAGATTGGCGTATCGGTGAAAAATACACAGTCCAGATAAAACCTGAAACGCTGTTGAATGAACAAGTAACCATAGACAAAACCAAATACGAATTCAACATAGAGCCTTTCAAATTAAATGTCGCGCAAAAAGAGTTGTATCAAAACCCCGAAAAACCGAGCGAAAAAAATGTAATATTTGAGATAAATTTCGCTTATCCTGTGGATGCGGCAAGCTTTGAAAAACAAGTCTCCATACAGCTTCAAGCTCCATCAAAATATAAAATACCGCCAAAACCGTATAAATTTGCCGTCAAATATGACGATAAAAAGATGAAGGCATGGATAAGATCGGAGTTTGTAACGCTTCCTGATATAGACAGCGAAATGGTTTTGAATGTCAAAAAAGGCGCCAAATCTTCCATAGGAGGAGCTGAGGCAAGCGTTGATACAGCCTCTTCGCAGAGGGTTTCGAGCGCATATACGAATATAATCGAATATTTTTCCTTAACTATCGCCGAAAAAGAAAATAACGAACAAGAGCAGGTTTTAGTTATAAATCTCATAGATAAGGTTAATATTAACGATTTGTCCAAAGAGATTAAGGCGTATGTTCTGCCAAAAAATAAACCCTCAGTCAGAGGAAGCGAGCCTGTAAAAAATTATCGCTGGTCAAATAACGACGATATCGGTCCCGAAGCGCTTGCTCTCTCGAAACAGCTTGATTTGAAAGCGGATATTTCCGAAGATGAATTTCAAAATATCGCGAGTTTCAGATATAAAAGCAGCCCGGGCGATTATATTTATGTGGTTTGCGGAAAAAATATAACTACGCTTGGCGGCTACAAGCCCAAAGACAGCGTATATAGCGTGTTAAGCGTGCCGCAGTTTCCGAAGGTTTTGAAATTTGCCGCCGAAGGCACGCTGCTTTCATTGAAAGGCGAGAAAAAAGTACCGATTTTTGCGCGCAATATAGACGGTTTTCAGCTTGAAATAAACAGAGTTATTCCTTCACAAATACAGCATTTGGTAAATTTTAACGAAAATTGGCAGTTTGACCAAAGTTCGTTCGGATATTTAGACCCTTCGTATTTTACGCAAAGATTTACATACAATAAAACTATGAGCGCGTCAAACAACGGTAAAGTCTCTTATGAAGGCGTGGATTTGAGCGAATATATCACAAACTCCAAAGGAGTATTTTTAGTTACGCTCTCTTCATGGTATCCGAAAGATAAAAGAGTGGCAGATTACGGTTTGGGCGGTTCAAAATTGATAGTCGTTACTGATCTTGGCATTATCGCCAAACGCTCAGCCGACAACTCTCATGACATTTTCGTACAATCCATAAAAAACGGACAAGCCGTTGAAGGCGCGAAAGTATCAATTTTGGGCAGAAACGGCATAGCTGTCGCAAGCGCGGTAACAGATGCAAACGGACATGCGCACTTTAAACCTTTGCCCGAATACAATAAAACGCCGAGTGCGCAATTGCCCGCCTTATATACGGTGCAAAAAGATGACGATTTGTCGTTTTTGCCGTATGATCAATATGCAGGCAACAGACGGCTTGAACTTTCAAGATTTGATATTGGCGGCGTGCAAAACACCGTAGAACAGGGCAAACTTAGCGCGTATATCTTTTCCGACAGAGGTTTATACAGACCGGGTGAACGCGTAAATATAGGCTCTATCGTAAGGGCTGAAGATTGGAATATCCCGATAAGCGGCATTCCGGTAGTCGCTTCGGTTTATGACGCCCGCGGGCAATTGTTCACAAGCAAAACTTTGAGTATTGACGAAAGCGGTTTTAATGAAGTATCATTTACAACGACAGCCGATGCGCCGACAGGAAGCTGGACAGTTTATCTGAATGTAGCGACAAATTATAAAGATCAGGATAAAGCGGGCATACTGCTTGGCTCAACTTCCGTTTCAATCAAAGAGTTTGAACCTGACAAAACAAAAGCCGAACTTAAACTCACGCCTTCCAAAATCAAAGGCTGGGTCAAACCAAACGAACTTAGCGCGGTTTTAAAAGCGGAAAATCTTTTCGGCACGCCGGCGCAAAACAGGCGCGTAGCAGCTTCGCTCATTTTATCTCCATCTGCATTTTCATTTAAAAAATACGGCGGATACTATTTTTATGACGGTTACTACAATTCGCAAGAGTTGTTTGACATAGAACTTGAGGATAGCAAGACCGATGAGAACGGTATCGCGCAATTAAATCTTTTGTTGGAAGAGTATGACAAGGCAACTTATCAAATGGCTATCGTTGCTGAAGTTTTTGAAGCGGGAGCAGGCAGAAGCGTTACCGCAACGGCTTCGGCATTTGTCTCGCCGAACGATTATCTCATAGGCGCAAAAGCGGACGGGGATTTGGGATATATCAAGAAAAACAGCGAAAGAAAGTTGAATTTTATCGCTATAAATCAAAATCTCACGAAAATAGCGGCGAATGATTTAAGTATTGAAATATGGGAGCAAAAGTATGTCTCCGTGCTGACTTTGCAAGATTCCGGCGTTTACAAATATCAGTCCAAATTAAAAGAGATGCGTTTGGACGAGAGCGCGTTTTCCATCGGCGTTAAAGGCGTTGATTATACGCTTGATACAAAAAAACCGGGCAGCTATAAAATAGTCGTGAAAAGCTCCAAAGGCGACACGCTTTATAAGGCTTATTACTCCGTTACGGGAGATGCGAATATAGACCGCTCGCTGGAGAAAAATTCAGAACTTGACATGAAACTCTCAAAAGCCGAATATGAAAACGGCGAAGAGATAGAGATATCCATCAATACGCCATATATCGGAAGCGGACTTATCACGATAGAAAAAGATAAAATTTATGCCGTAAAATGGTTCAAAACAACTACTACAAGCTCTACGCAAAAGATAGTCGTACCAAGCGATTTGAAAGGCAACGGATATATAAATGTACAGTTTGTGCGCGATTTTAACTCCGAAGATATATTTATGAGTCCTTTAAGCTACGGGGTTATGCCATTTAAGATTTCGCAGAATAAACAGAGTGCAAAAATAGAGATAGAATCAACTAAGCTTGTGAAGCCAAATCAAGATGTAACTATCAGCGTCAAAACGGACAGAAAGCAAAAAGTAGTCGTATTTGCGGTGGACGAGGGCATTTTACAGGCGGCAAATTACCGCTTGAACAATCCTCTAAACCACTTCTTTGCCAAACGCGCTCTTGCCGTGCAAAGTTATCAGATACTTGACTTGATACTGCCCGAATTCAGCAAATTTGAGAGATTGGCGTCTGCGGCGGGCGGCGATGATTATTATGAAGCCAAAAATGCGGCGAATAAAAACCTCAACCCATTCAAGCGAAAAGTTGATGATCCTGTAGTGTTTTGGTCTGGCATCACAGAAATTGACGGCGAAAAGAGTTTCACATATAAAGTTCCAGATTATTTTAACGGCAAACTTCGCGTTATGGCAGTAGCGGTTTCCAAAGAAAAAATCGGCATCGCACAGACTGATACGATAGTAAGAGATGATTTTGTTTTAACGCCGAATGTGCCTTTTATGGCGGCTCCGGGCGATGTGTTTGAAGTAACGCTGGGCGTTTCAAACAATATTGAGGATTTGGAGGACGGCAAAGCTGTTTTAGCCGATATCTCGCTTGAAACGACAAAACACCTTGAAATTGTCGGTAATAAATCGTCAAAAATATCTCTTGCGAAAGGCAGCGAGAGTTTTGTAAAATTCAAAATCAAAGCCGCGTCAAACCTTGGCGGCGCAGAGCTGAAATTCAAAGCCGTTTATAAAGAGGGAGATAAAGTTTATTCTACCGCAAGAACGGGTACAACATCTGTACGACCGATAACGCCGTTTAGAACGCAAACTATCATGGGACGCATCGGAGGCGCGCAAGAGAGCGTTGATAAATTCCGCGATATGTATGATGCGTTTGCATTAAGAGAAGCGAGCGCGGCGCATTCTCCGCTTGTTTTGGCAAACGGATTGACAAGCTATCTTGACTCTTATCCTCATAAATGCTCCGAACAGTTAGTAAGCGCGGCGATATCGGCTATGATACAAGAAGAGTATGCCGAATTTAACAGAGCGAAAACAGAGGGCGTGCCGTATGAGCATATCGCTTCCATACTCAATTCGCGCCAAAATACCAATGGAGCAATAGGATTGTGGCAGGCTACGGCTTACGGAGATATGTTTGTGAGCGTTTACGCGGCTCACTACCTTGTGGATTTGAAAGAAAGAGGCATAACGCCTTCGTCAAATTTGTTGAAAAAATTAAATGCCTATCTTGCCTCTTTGGCAAACAATAACAATGTAGAGAGTCTGGAAGGTTTGAGGCTTAGAGCTTACGCTGTGTATCTTTTGACAAGACAGGGCGAAGTTACGACAAATCTTTTAAGCACGGTGCAGAAATCATTGCAGCTTAATTACGAAAACAGCTGGCAAAACGACATTGCCGCGCTTTATCTCGCCGCTACATATAAAATGCTGAAAATGGACAAAGAAGCGGAGATGCTGTTGAAAAAACCATGGAGCGATTTGAGTAAGGCTTATAGCGATGCATGGTGGTCAAGGGATTATTACGATCCGCTTGTTGTAAACGCCGCGTCTATTTATCTTGTCTCAAAGCATTTCCCTGAAAAGATAAAAAGCATACCGCCTCAAGCGCTTGAAAATATGATGTTGATGATTAGAAGCGGACGCTATACTACGACTTCATCGTCCATGAGCATTTTAGCGTTAGACAGTTACTCCAAAGGATTGAACGCTCTTGAAGACAGCGATAAACTCTCTATAGAAGCCAAAGATACCAAAGCAAAAATAAGGGTCGCGGGGGAAATGAAAGAGATATTGGCAAAGGGTAATTTTAACAAAGACGATACGCAAATCATTTTCAACAACCCTTCAAAGCTCCCCGCATGGTACTCTGTGGTATTGGAAGGCTACGATATCGCCGCGCCGAAAGAGGCTGTGAAAAAAGGCTTGGAAGTTTACAGGGAATATACCGATGAAAGCGGCAATAAAATCACGCAGACAAAACTCGGCGAAAAAATAAATGTAACGATAAAAGTCCGCTCCAATTCAAAAGAGGGCATCGGAAATGTCGCCATAGTAGATCTGCTGCCGGGCGGCTTTGAAGTCGTACAGCAGCTCGCCGTATCACAAGAACAGGAGCGCGAAGATGAATATTATGACGATGAAGAGTACGAAGAAGACGAATATTACGAAGAAGACGACAGAAACGCTTATGTATCGCCGATAATGGCTCATGACAGCACATGGGGCGCGGATTACAGCGATATCAGAGAGGATAGAGTTATCATATACGGAACGGCGTATCAAGATGTGAGGACATTCAAATACCAGATAAAGTCCACAAATGAAGGCGTTTACGCAGTTGCGCCGATTTACGCCGAAGCCATGTACGATAGAGAGATACAGGCTCTCTCGGCTGACAGCGGTTCTATCACGGTATTGCCGTAAACATGCGGCGGCAAAGGCTTAAACGCTTTTTTGTCAATTTAGCGGCGGTTATTTTTCTATTAGCTTTAGTCCTTTTAGGGCTAAAGCTGGCGCCGCATCAAAAACTTTCCGAAAATCTCTTTTTATCTACCGCCGTTTACGACAAAAACGGCGCGCTTTTGCGGCTTACTCTCGCCAAAGATGAACGATACCGAGTATGGACGCCTCTTAGCGAAATATCAAACGATACGATTAAGGGCGTTTTGCTTTATGAAGACAAGTGGTTTTATTACCATTTCGGATTTAATCCCATAAGTTTGGCAAGAGGCGCATGGGTAAGCTATGTGCAAAAAGGTAATATGCAGGGCGGTTCAACGATAACCATGCAGCTTGCCAGAATGTATTGGAAGTTAAACACGCGCTCCATCAGCGGCAAATTGACGCAGGTTTTTCGCGCGGTTCAATTGGAACTTTTCTACTCCAAAGATGACATTTTGGAAGCGTATCTAAATTACGCTCCATACGGCAGAAATATAGAAGGTATCGGTGCGGCAAGCCTTATATATTTTGACAAAGAACCCAAATCTCTAACCTTGCCCGAAAGCCTTGCACTTTCGGTTTTACCGCAGTCTCCAAGTTTTAGAGTGGATAAAAATACAGGTTATGTCGGCGAAAAATTAAGCAAGGCGCGAAACAGGCTTTTTGAAATGTGGCGCGAAACTTACGGCGTAGATGAATTGACAAGCGCGCTTTTTACCCTGCCGTTTTTATTGAGGCAGCCTGAAAATCTCCCTTTCCGCGCTCCACATTTCGTAGAACAGCTCATGAAAGAGGATTTTAACGCGGGAGCGCTGAATTTGAGGATTGACACGACTATAGATTTGAAACTTCAAACGCTTTTGGAGACGCAAATCGCCTCATATATCAACCGCAACTCCAACAAAGGCATCAAAAACGCCGCCGCGATTTTGCTTGATACGAGAGACATGAGCATCGCGGCGGCTGTGGGTTCTGCGGGTTATTTCAATAGCGAGATAGAAGGGCAGATAAACGGCTTCAATATCAAACGCTCCCCTGGATCCACGCTAAAACCGTTTATCTACGCGCTCGCCGTTGAGCAGGGCGTTATCCACCCGCAAAGCGTGCTTAAAGATGTGCCGACAAGTTTTAGCTCCTATTCGCCGGAAAATTTTGACAACCGTTTTATCGGACCTTTAAGCGCAGCTCAAGCGCTTGTCAGAAGCAGAAATATCCCCGCCGTATATCTGAATAATAAACTCAAAAATCCAAATTTTTACGCCTTTTTGAAAAAAGTCGGCGTTAGCAAAATGGCAAGCGAAAACCATTACGGACTGGCTTTGGCTTTGGGCGGCGGCGAAGTTACGATGATGGAAGAAGTAAAACTTTACGCCATACTTGCAAACGGCGGAGTTATGCGTGAAATACGGACGCGAAAAGAGCAAAACATGGACAACGGCGCTCAAATTTTAAGCAAAGAGACGGCGTTTATCGTTCTTGATATGCTCTCCAATCTTCCGCGCTCCGACAGTGCAGCCGCAGAAGTGCAAAAATTGCCGATATATTGGAAAACAGGCACTTCATGGGGATTTAAAGACGCATGGAGCGCGGGAGTAGTCGGGCAGTATGTGCTGATAGTTTGGCTTGGAAATTTTGACAACAGCGGCAATCCCGCCTTTGTCGGAGCCGCCTCCGCCGCGCCGCTTTTTTTCAATATAGTAAACAGCCTTCAAGCGAGCGAAAAACTTTACGATGTGAATAAAATAATCCCTGAAAATGTAAAAAAAGTGGATATTTGCCTCTCAAGCGGCGATTTGGCAACTGTGTGGTGTAAAAGAAAAGGTAAAAGCTGGTTTATCCCTGGCGTTTCTCCTATCAGAGTGGATACGGTTTACAGACCTGTGCTTATAGACAAAAAGACAAATCTTCCCGTATGCGGCGATAAAAAAAGCGCAAATACCAAAATAGAAGTTTACGAGTATTACTCTTCGGATATTCTGGATATTTTCAAACGCGCAGGACTGCCCAAACGCGAGCCGCCCGACATGAAGCATTGCAAACAAAATTTTAGTTCGAGTATCGGCATCGCCCCTTCCATCACTTCGCCTTTGAAAAATACCGTATATACGATACAACAGAGTAAAGAGAAAGAGCGCATCGTATTTTCGGCTGTTACGGATGCCGATGTCAAAACGCTTTACTGGTTTGTCAATGACGAATACATAGGCAGCGGCGGCAGCTCCAAATCCATCTTTTGGCTTCCAAGCAAAAGCGGCAGATTTGAGATAAGGGCGATAGACGACCATGGACGCTTTGACAGCAGAATTGCGCAAGTGGCGGTAATAAAATAAAAGCTCAAATCCAAGAGTTATAAAGTATAATTGTGAAATTTTAAAAGGGCGAAAATGGCAAAATATGTTTTTAGCTTTTTCGGAATTTGGATTTTATTGATAATGTCTGCGGCGGCTCTCTTTTTTGTAGTCGGCAGGTTTGAAGCTATCGACCGTTTTAATATAATTGTCGCGGGATTGACTTTCATGTGTACCTTGACATTATTTGACAAGATAGAAAAAACAGAGCCGACAGACGGCGAAAAACTCTCTCTTCCGTTGATTGCAGCCGCTGTTTCCTTGATAGGTTGCGCTTTGTTTTATCTTTTTGAGGATATTTCAATAGATTTTTTACTCTATGGCTTGCTAAATGTCTTTTTTTTGGTTTTAGCGCTCTTTTTTCACAAAAAAAGTCAGATGAAAGCGAATATGCGTAAAATTGATTATCAAATACATTAAAATATAAGGATTTTCAATGGTATTTACAACTCCATTAAAGCATGACAGTATAAAAATTATGCTGCTTGGAAGCGGCGAACTTGGCAAAGAGGTCGCCATAGAGGCTTTGAGGCTCGGGATAGAAGTAGTGGCTGTGGACGCTTATGCGAATGCTCCGGCTCATCTTGCGGCAAACAAATCCCATGTGATTGATATGAAAAATAAAGACGCTTTGTTAGAGCTTATATATCTTGAAAAACCGACATATATAGTGCCTGAGATAGAGGCTTTAAGCATTGAAGCGTTAGAGATAGCCGAACAAAAAGGCTTTCATGTGATACCAAACGCCGCCGCCATTAAAAAGACAATGAACCGCAAAAATATACGCAAATTTGCCGCCGAAGAACTTGGCATAAAGACAAGCAAATATCTGTTTGTGAACTCTCATGAGGAGTTAAAAAATGCCGCCGATAATCTTGGATTTCCATGCGTTATAAAGCCAGTTATGAGTTCATCAGGACATGGGCAGAGCGTGGCAAAAAGCGCGGCGGATTTGCAAAGCTCATGGGAAAGAGCAAAAGAAGCCAGAGGCGATGCGAGCGAACTTATCGTAGAAGAGTTTGTAAAGTTTGATTATGAGATTACGCTTTTGACTGTGCGGACGGAAAACGAGAGCAGATTTTGCGAACCGATAGGTCATATCCAAAAAGACGGCGATTATATATTTAGCTGGCAGCCCATGCAAATGGAAAAAGAGGTTTTGAAAAAAGCGCAGGAGATTGCCGAAAGAGTAACGGACGGACTCGGAGGACGCGGGATATTCGGCGTGGAACTTTTCATAAAAGGAAATGAAGTATATTTTAGCGAAGTAAGTCCGCGCCCGCATGATACGGGCATGGTTACAATGATATCGCAGTCTCAAAGCGAATTTGCCCTGCATGTGAGAGCTATTTTGGGGCTTCCTTTGGATTTTACATTTTTGGGCGAAGCGGCGAGCGCGGCGTATAAAGCCGAGATAAAAAGCGCAAATCCGCATTTTGATGTGCCTGATAGCGCGTTTTCAAAAAATTCGTTTGTCAGGATATTCGGCAAACCAAACAGCCATAAAGGGCGCAGAATGGCTGTCGCGCTTGTGCAGGACGAAGCAGAAAAAGCCAAAAAAAGAGCCGAAGAGATAGTTAAAAATATAAGATTGGTAAACAACGCTTAAAACAACGCCAAGTGTTGTTCGCCCGTTTCATGGACGCTGTTTTTTACTATTCCCGTATTCAAGCGCACGCCGTTTTATTCCGTCATTCCGCGCTTCCATGTAGAGCGCGTTTTATTTTGTCATTCCCATACGGAAGTTTGCAAAGCAAGCGTATATTTCTTAAACTCCGAAATTGCAAGCTATCGCGGATAGCGCGGCATGTGTCTTGCTTCTGCGGATAAAGCTTTATAATAGTCTCTGTTTACCAAATCACTCAGTTTGTCAAGCGCTTCTTTTAAATTCATCATATTAACTCTCCTTCGTATTCTAAGTTTATTTTGCAAGGATCTGTATCGTCTTTTATGTATATGCCTATACCTACCTGTGAAACTTCAAATGCTTCTTTCAAGTCTTTATATATTTCTGATTTGTATTGTTGAATGTTTTCGGGTATTTCAATTTTTAAGATTTTTAAGTGAACATAATATATGCCGTTGTTTTTAGAGGGTGGTATTTTTTTAACGGTTTCTGTCCTTAACGGTATAAAACTGCCTTTCCAGTAGAAGTCCCAATATGTGCAAATTTCTGCCCCAAAATTTTCTTTATCAGACCAAAAACGATATTCTCTAAACCAAATATCTTTCTGCCTGTCTATTGTCCATTGATCTGTAAAACCACCACGTATATTAAGACGTTTTTTTATCGTCTCCAAATCATATTTTTTCCAATCCTCTTGCGATATTACCTCATTTACGAAAGCCATTGTATTTTTCCTCCGAAGCAAAAGTAAGAATAATTTTGCAATTGTAATACGAATCAATAAAGTTAATCTTTTATACTTTTAGTTGTTTCCAAATATTTGGCGAGGCAACGCTTCTTACTGTATCATTCATGATATCGGAACGGCGGCTTGGACGAGTTTTGCAAATTTCACGCCTTTAAGACCTGAAATCTTTTGCGAAAAACTCACGATATCGTCAGCCAAACCTTTCAGCATTATCGTTTCAAGACAGTTTTCGTGGTTTACATGCACATGAGTAGTACACATTATATGCACATTCGCGTCATGCTGAATATCGGTAATCTTTTGAACCAAATCGTTTTGATGATGAGTATAAACGATAGTCAAAACGCCGATAACCTCCTCATATCCGCCTTCCCATTCGTCTCTTATCATTTTCTCTCTTATCAAATCCCTGATAAACTCGCTTCTCGAAACATATCCCTGTTCCGTAACCTTTTTATCAAGCTCGTCCAAAAGAGGCTCGGGCAGAGAAATCGTAAATCGTATTATTTTATCCATCATTTTTATGCCTTAGTGAATATTTATTGTATGATAATATTAAAATACTTAGTATTTTATAAATTATTCAATGCATAAGCTATCTGCCCAAGCGCGATTGAACTGTCGTTGGGCGAAACGCTTTTTGCCAAAAAAAACTCTATTTGTTCTTTTTCCAATAACTCCGCCGTTTTTTCTACAAGCGTCCTGTTTTGAAAGACGCCTCCGCTCAATACGGCCTTTTTATTATGTTTTTTAACTATATGAGCTATCAGCGCCGCCAAAGTGTTGATAAATTTTGACGCGGCAATTTTAGGCTCGTCTTTAAGCATTCCCAAAAACCAATAGATATACTCTATCTCATGTTTTTCGTTTATGACTATGCTATATCTCTCATGCACGCTTTTATCGTACAAAGCTTCAAGGCGCAGTCCGCTTTCACCGTCATAAGTTACTGTTTTTTGTTTTAAAATTATCGCGGCGGCGGCATCAAAAAGGCGTCCTGCGGAATTGCAAAGAGGCGCGTTTATATCTTTTTCGTAAGATTGTTTCAATAACTCTTTTTGGGCAAAACTATCCAAAAATGCCGCCGCAAGAGCGTTATCTCTCATGGGATAAAGTATGGAAAAGGCGATTCGGTCTATATTTTTGATACTTCCCTCGCCGCCCAAAAGTTTAAACGGCTTGAATGAATAGAGCCTTTTATAATGCTTTAAGCCGCACAAAAAAAACTCGCCGCCCCAAATATTCCCATCGTCCCCGTATCCCGTCCCGTCCCAAGAGACGCCCAAAACTTCTTCGTTTATATCATGCTCAAACATGACGCTTAAAATGTGCGCGTAGTGGTGCTGTACTTCAACGATAGGCAGATTTTGCCGCTTTGCATACATCGTAGAAGCATACTGCGGATGTTTGTCGCAGACCAAAATATCGGCTTCAAAATCATAAAACCGCTTGAAATTTTCAATCGTTTTTTCATAAGCCTCAAAGCTCGACACGCTGTCCAAATCGCCGATATATGGACTTAAAATCACATTTTTGCCGTCATACAAAGCTATGGAACTTTTTTGGTGCGCTCCAAGAGCGAGTATTTTTTTTGGGCTGTTTTGGCGCGGCAAAAAAGATATTGGCGCAATGCCGCGCGATATACGCAAAAAAATGGGTATATCAGTATGTGTAAACTGCACAACGCTGTCATCGCAAAAGTTTACAATCTCCCGTTCATAATCAACATAAGAATTTATAATACCCTCGAGTTTGCTTTCCAAATCCTTTGCATTAGTGATGATAGGCTCGCCGCCGATATTCGCCGAAGTCGCGATAAGCGGCATATCAAGAAGTTCCGAAATCCTCACAAGCAGCCCCGTATAAGGCAAAAATACGCCGAGCCTGTTCGTATGCGGCGCGATAATACCGCCGACATGGGCGCGTTTTTTCACAAGCGTTATAGGTTTTTCGCGGGACAAAAGCGCCTCTTGCTCGCGCGGCGTTATATCGCAATACTTCTTTACCATTTCAAGCGAACTCATTAAAACGGCAAAAGGCTTTGATGGTCTGCATTTTTTTTCCCTCAACAATTTAAGCGTATTTTCGTTTGACGCATCGCAAATGATGTGAAATCCGCCCAAGCCTTTCAAAGCCGTAATTTTGCCCGATTTTATCTCTTCGGCTAATTTTTCAAGAGGCATATTGTCGGTTTTAAAGCCGCTTTTCATATCCGTAAATGTTATTTTCGGTCCGCATTTTGGGCATGATATAGGCTGCGCATGATAGCGGCGCTCTTGCGGGTCGTTATACTCCGCCCTGCACTCTCCACACATTTCAAAAACGCTCATGGAAGTGTTTATCCTGTCGTATGGGACAGTTTTTGTGATGGAGTATCTAGGACCGCAGTTCGTGCAGTTTATCAACGGATAGCCAAACCGTCTGTTATTTTTATCCCTCATTTCCTTTAAACAATCCCCGCATAAAGATATGTCGGGCGAAATAAGCGTATTTTTAAAGGGCGTTACTTCGCTTTTGAGGATTTGAAAATCGGCGTAATTTTTAAAAGATGCGCTCTTTTGCGTGATTTTATCTATTCTGGACAGCGGGGGCGGATAATTTTGCAGTTCAAATTCAAACTTTGATATCAACTCCTCTTCGCCCTCAACTTCGGCATAAACGCCTGCGGAGCGGTTATATACTATCCCTTTGAGAAAATATTTGCAAGCAAGCGTAAAGACAAATGGGCGAAAACCAACGCCCTGCACTATGCCTTCAATCTCATAAATTTTGCGGGTTTTCATAACTCTATGGGCAATTCGCGATTGAAATCCACCCTGTAATTTACGATATGTTTTACGGATAAGTTTGATACGGTTTTCACGCTAAAAAGCGAACCCAAAAGCAGTATGTTTTTTATCTGAAAATCGCCCTTCAACCCATCCGCAAAATCGCTTAAAAAATAGACCAAACTTTCAACTATGCCGTATGACAAAAGCCCGCTATCCACATCGGCAAGGCAAAAACTCATCACGCTTCTTATAAATTTGCGCGCATTTAGAGTTGTTTTCGCGCTCTTTTCGTCTAAAAGTTTATAATCAATTCTGGGACCCTTTTGCCCGCCGAATATCTCAATATTTTCAAACAATTTCTCTCGCGCTTCGTCCAAATTTTCGCCAAGCCCCATTAAAAAAGCGGCGATATTCCAGAGATTTGCAATATTTTTCGGCTTTTCTTCAAATGAAATATCTTTGGCTTTTGCAAAAATCAGAGGAAATTTTTCCGCGAAATTTTTTACAAGTTTTGAGCCTGTCTCGTCCTCGTCAGCGATATTTTCCAGCATCTCTTGCAGCGAATTTTCATAAGCAATATTTACCATGTCAATAACGCCCGTTTGAGCGCTGTAAAACATAATCATATCGTTATTTTTCAAACTCAAATACACGCCGCATGACGCTTCTTCAAACAAATCATTCTCCTGCATAGCCGCCGCAAATTGCATGTGATGCGGATTTTTCAGCGGTTTTATAGCGTTTAAAAGTTTCGGCGATGCAAAAGAGACGCCTTTTACTATGATATTTTGCCCGTTATCAAGAGCGCAGATTTGAAGCCGCTCGTTTTGCTCCGTTTCTTCTTCAAAGTACAAGGACGCATCGGGCGCGCTGCGCTTTGCCTCCAGCGCTGTAAATTCAACGCCCATTTCAAATAAAACGGCGCTTAACAGATATAAAAACAGGTCGTTTGCAAGCCCGACATTAAAAAAACGGGGAAAATTCGGATAATTTGACGCAAAAATCAAATTGGAATGCGTTTTCACGAGCGGTTTTTCAAGCGATGCGAGAGCCGATATTTCGGCATTTTTCAAAACGGCTATTTTGGAAGCTGTGCCCAAATCCATAAGCATGACGCTGAAATTTTCATATTTTTTATCTTGCAGTTTTGAGACGCTAATAAAACCGTTTTTGGTTTTAATGTTTAAATATCCTCCATTAGCAGCCACTTTTGCCGCTTTGAAAAAAGCCTCTTTAAAGTTTTCAAAATACTCTTTGCGCCCGTTTTTATCCTGAAAAACAAGCGGCGGCGAAATATCGGGATTTGCTCCAATCTCATTTTTGACAAAAGGATTAAACTCCGCCTTTGCCCTTAAAAGAGCTTTTTGCGTAAAGGGAAGAGTTATTTCGCATTTGGGTATTTTTATAGTTTTTAAACTCTCCCATTGCATGCATGTATGCGCATTTACGCTTTTCAAAAAGAGAGAGAACGGAAGAGTTTTGGAGAGCGTGTCGGAAAATGATTTTAATTCATCTTCGCCGCCCTCAACGCACAGGGAAATTTTACCGCTCTCTTTTGTTATGCAGTGTTTTGTATTTTTGGCAATATCTTCTAAAAAATTTTCCAAAACGCCGTTATCCGCCAAACAGTTAAAATCATAAATAAGTATCATCAACCCTCGTATGTTCCGAATTTGTGAGCAACTTCTTGAATATCAAGCTCTTTATTAACCGTATCAATCTCAAATCCAAGCTTTTTTAAATGCTTTAAAAGAACGCTCTCCATCACTTTCGCGCCCTCTTTGACAGGCTCTGTCAATTCCAGCGTAGTATCCGCCACAACCTGCGGAACGATGCCGATTATTTTTGTTTTCGGTCTGTCGCCTACTATATCCATCATAGTCAAAGTTTGCAGCATTTCAACTTCATGAGCGCTTCCTTGCCATGAGATATGTTTGGGAATATCGTCAAAATCAAAAAAATAGACATCGCCGCATTTGCCGTCATCTGCGCTTATGCAGTCTAATATAATAACATAATCATATCTGAGTATTATCGGTATCAGTCTTTCGGCTAATGTGCCGCCGTCAATAAAGTCAAGAGTGTGGATTTGGGAAGTAAAACGATATTTTTGTTCCATATATCGGCACAAATGAACTCCGATGCCTTCATCGGAGAACATTATATTGCCGATACCAAGAAGTGCGATTTTCATATATCAATGATGTTTGCGTTTAAATTTCAAACCGCTGACAACCGCATCAAGCGCGCCCTCTTTGCCTTTTATGGAGTTAAATATGACCATATACACATGCACGGGAACGAATATCAAAACAATCCACATAGCTATATGATGTATCATTCTGACATTAGCCAAACCGCCCATTAACGCTTCAAACCATCGCATTAAAGGATACAGCGCGCCGCCAAGACCGTCATGATAGATATGCACATACAATATAAGTCCCGTCAAACTAAGAAGCGCTATCATGAGATAGAGCATGACATACGCGGCGAATTGGAGCGGATTATATACTCCATGAAGCTTCGGATGTTCACCCAAAAATAGATAATATTTTATCTGCGCTATCCAAATTTTCACATTGAAAAAGTCCTTATAGGAGATAATTTCCAGCCTCTGTACATGATCTTTGTCAAATATAAACACATAAGTTTTATATATCGTAATAGCTATCAACAAAAAGCCTAATATCTCATGCACCATTCTTATTTTCGCCTGCAAGAAGAGAGTCGGTTCGCTTGAAACTTCGGGCGCAACGAAAACATACGCGATATAAAATCCCGTTACCGTAAGCGCGATAATGGAAAAAAAGCGTATCCAATGCACCCATCTTGTGGAGGATGTATATTCTACTTCCGCCTCTCTTGCGAGTAATTCTTTAGACATTCTATCCTCCTTAGCAGACTATATTGTCTTGAGAAACTTTATGCGAGCCAAGTTCGTTGCCTTTAGTATCCATAACATGCACTGCGCACGCGATACAAGGGTCATACGAATGGATAACTCTCACTATCTCCAAAGGTTTTGACAAATCGGCTATTTTAAGACCTATCAAACACTCTTCATACGGACCTCTTGCGCCTTTGGCATCTTTTGGAGAAGCATTCCATGTAGAAGGAACAACGGCTTGATAATTTTCAATAAGTCCGTTTTTAATTTTCACCCAGTGGCTCAAAGTTCCGCGCGGAACATGCCCTATATATCTGCCTTGGTATTCTCTGTTTTTATCTATCACATAAGGAGTGCAAGTTTCCTGATCAACTTTCAAGTTTGCAATCAAATTATTAAACGCTTTAAGTCCGTTGTCTGCGATAACTTTTGCTTCTATCATGCGGCATGCCGTGCGTCCCAAAGTTGAAAAAACGGCAGCCACAGGAAGTCCCGTGTCGCTTAAAAACTGCTCTACGACTTTTGCTACTCTCTCGTTTCCTTTCGCGTAATTTACGACTATATTCGCCAAAGGTCCGACCTGCATAGGCTTGCCGTCGTATCGCGGAGCTTTTATCCATGAGTATTTTCCCTGCTCGTCAATAACTTTCGTATCGGCTGATTTACCGCTGCCGTCAATCGTTTGAGCGTCTTTGAAACCTGTATATTTAGGATTGGTTTTGCCGTCATACGGATGTAAAGGTTCATTATCCTCATACCATGCGCGCGTAGCCTCTTCGGTAATCTTTGCCTCGTCAACTTCATGCACTTTACTAATGTCGCCGTCAAGTATGATACCGCTGTCAAACAGCCAGTCGTTTGCATTAAGCTGAAACTCTTTAAATGTAAAGAGATTTGGCACGCCCATGTCGCCCGTTACGCTCTTTTCGCCCGCATACGCTTTGCCTGCCATGACAAGGTCGGGATAATACGCGCGATTGACAAAATCGGCAATTTCTTGAAATTTCACCAAATATTCGCCAAGTCTGGCAGGATCAAGCAGATCCATAACGCATGTAACGCCGCCGACCGTTAGGCTTTGCGGATGCGGCTGTTTTGAGCCGAAAATCGCCATCATTTGCGCGACTGTTCTTTGGATTTTTAGACATTCAAGATAGTGCGAAAGCGCGATTAGGTTTTGCTCAGGCGTCAAATGGTAAGTTTTATGCCCCCAATACGCATTTGCAAATGGTCCCAAATGTCCTTTGCCCGCAAATGCCGCAACTTTATCCTTGACCGCTTTCAAGTGGTCTGCACCCGTTGCGATAGGCGTAGATGTATATTTAAACGCTTCATCGCTCGCTTTTTTCGGGTCTGCTCCAAGAGCTGAGACTATATCTACCCAATCAAGTCCGTGAAGATTGTAGAAATGAACAGGGTGGTCGTGCAAAAAGAGCGCATTATTCATAAGCGTTCTTGTAAGTACGGCGTTTAACGGAGGCGTAATTTTTAAAGCGTCTTCAACCGCCATAATACCCGCTTTATAATGCGAAAATGTACATACGCCGCAGATTCTCTGGACAAAAAATCCCGCGTCTCTTGGGTCGCGCCCTTTGACTATATGCTCTATGCCTCTCCAAAGCGTGGCGGAAGAGTAAGCTTCCGTTACGACATTATTATCATCAACAACTACTTCTACTCTTAAATGTCCTTCTATTCTCGTAATAGGATCTACTACTATTCTTTTACTCATAATCCGCCCTTTTATTTATCTTTTTTAATTGCGCCCAAAGCCGCATGCGCCGCTATGCCGACTGCCGTTACGGTCAAAAGTGCGATACCGATTTTATCCGCTGTGCTGTCTGCTGAAATTGAACTGTATAACTTATCGGCAAGAGGCTCTTCAAATGTACCCATGCTATCCCAAAAATCAGGCTCTGAGCATCCTATGCAGCCGTGTCCTGCCTGAACAGGCCATGAAGTGTGCTGATTGAATCTCGCGCGCGAGCAGTTGTTGAACGTATAAGGTCCCTTGCATCCGACTTTATATAAACAGTAGCCTTTCTTTGCGCCTTCATCGCCAAACTGCTGTACAAATTCGCCCGCGTCAAAGTGTCCGCGTCTTTCGCAAAGGTCGTGGATTCTGATGCCGTAAGCCCATTTTGGACGATTGTACGCATCAAGCGCAGGAAGCGTGCCGAAAAGTATGTAATGAAGCACATTTCCTACGATATTTTTCTCGCTCGGAGGGCAGCCCGGGACATTTATAACGGGTTTATTTGTAATCTTGCTAAGCGGTTTGGCATTGGTAGGATTTGGCTTTGCAGCCTGTATGCCGCCGAAACTTGAACAGGTTCCGATAGCAAATATCGCCGCCGCGCTTGCCGCCGCATCTCTTGCATGTTCTGCTCCCTTTTTGCCATGAGGTCCGACCGTTAGATAAAACTCGCTGCTTCCTGCGGGAATTCCGCCCTCAACCATGAGAATATATTTGCCTTTATACTTTTTTATCGCGTCTTCAAGATTATGCTCAGCCTGCCAGCCTGCCGCCGCCATAATCGTCTCATGATACTCCAATGAAATATGGTCAAATATCAGATTGTCAATCGTGGGCGCGTCCGTCCTTAGCAAACTCTCGCTGCATCCCGTACACTCTGCCATATGCAGCCAAATAACAGGCAGTCTGTCGGTAAGTTCCGCAGCCTGCGCCATTAACGGCGTGAATGATACAGGCAGAGAAAACATAGCTGTCATGCCGGCAGCCCATTTCATAAAATCGCGCCTGTTTATGCCGCTCTCTTCCAAAAGCGCGCTTACAGACTTTTCCTCTTTTATTTTCGGAAATTCAGCCAAAGTTTCAAGTCTCGCGGCTATCTCATCATAAAGTTTTTGATGCCCCATTTCTGCTCCTAATTTTCTGCTTCAAAAAGCTGGATTTGTAATATTTTTTTATCTTAATATATTATTCTATCCTGCTCTATTAAAACGCCCGATTTTACTCTTGCGTATAAAAAATATGTGTAAATATGGAACATTTTAAAAGGATAAAACATGTTTGAATAAAAAAAATTCAGTAAAGAAAAATTGACTTAAAAAGTTTCTTTTTTGTTATTTTTTATGGAGAAAAGCCTGTTTTACGAATTGCATAATTTTATTAAAATATGGTAAAATATAATTTACTTTTATAATAAAATCCCGATTTTTTTAAAGTAATCAGCGATATTTTTCAATGAAAATTCCTTATCGTACATGTGAAGTTCCTGCCATGTTTTGCCTTTAATTCCTCCGTAGCACAAGAGATTTTCATTATTAAAAAGCCTGAGATTAAAATCAAGCGCGGAGCGCATCAAGACATAATATTGAAAAACGCTCAAACTATCCGCCAAAAAAAGGCTTTTGAAACACGCCTCATGAAGGGATTCACCCTCTTTCCAAATGCGTTTGGCAAATTCATGCTGAAATTCTATTGATTTTTTAGGATAGAGCAAAAACTCCTTTATTCCTTTTTTAAAATCCTCTTTTTTCGGAACGCTTTTTGTGCATGTAAGGAAAAGATAGACGCATATCAAAAAAAGTTCTTCGGGCAGTATCGCTTTTTCACACAGCTCTTTTTTTGTCTCGTTTTCCGTGTCAATCTGCTCCCTCAAATACTCAATATGTCCCGCACGCCAATTTTTTTCATGAGCATCCGAGCATTTCTGCCACTCTATCAATGTCGGTCTTGGAATGTTAAAACGCTCTGAAATAGGCTTGTAGCTGACTCGCTTCATGGCTTTCCTTCAATAGAAAATCTTAGTAATTTTACCAAAAATAATTTAATTTAATTATTATAAGAGCGCGGAGTTACTTTTTATTTTTAAGCGTCAAAAAGTCGTTTTTATATCCAAAACTTTTTGCAAAACTCTTCGTCAAACTCCGCAAGCCCCCGTTTTTTTAAATTCTCCAATACGTTTTTATCACAGTTTACCACATTCGGCCATTCGCGGTTATATCCTTCAAGAGCGCCTTTTTTAGTGGCATCAATGCCGAAAAATTCATCTTCTATAAATATATCCCGTTTTGCGTCTATATTGTTTGTAACTTTCCAGATTAGCATGTAAAGATTGTCTATATCATCGCTTTCGGCATCTACAAAAACAAGCAGTTTCGTGTGCCGTTTGACAGGTCTTAAAAGCCTGAATACTTCCCGTATCAGCCGCTCTTTTTTTAAAGCTATGAAAGTTATCGGCGTTTTTGTGCCGCTCATGAATTGCCTAATATCTTTTATCTCGCGGCATATAAGCGACATTTTATCCAAAAGTTCGGCATCGCTTATAATCTCTTTTGGCTCGCTTTCTATTTCGCCATTTGTGCAGTCAAGCCCCAATTTCCCGCCGTAACTTGCATTCGGCGAAGCATGATCAAGCGCATCGCAAATTCCCTCGCTAATGATAATGCTGTCTTTATTTATCCTGTTTAATATAAATTGTGCGATATTTTCACTCTCCTGCAAATTCGGCGCATCGTCCCCGACAAATATCGCATGCTTGACAAAACTCATCTGCCCAACGCCCCAAAAAGCGTGCATGAACTGTTTGGCATGTCCGAAATAGCGCGTTTTCATTTTTGCAAGTATGAGATTGTGGAAAACGCCGTTTTCAGGCATGTGATAGTCTATGAGTTCGGGCGTAGTAGTCTTTAAAAGCGGCAAAAATATGCGTCCTGTCGCCTGCCCCATATATTTATCTTCAATCGGCGGCTTGCCCACAACGGTGGCATGATAAAGGGGTTCGAGCTTGCTTGTGATACAAGTAACTTCCATGACGGGATAAAGCTCTTTTGGCGTATAGTATCCCGTATGGTCGCCAAACGGTCCTTCAATAGCCATATTTTGCGGATCTACCCACCCTTCCAGCACAAAATCAACATCATCGGGGATATATATAGGATTTGTCAGCGATTTTACAAGTTTCGCGTTTTTGCCGCGTATAAAGCCGTAAAGAAGCAATTCAAAAAAACCGTACGGCATCGGAGCTTGAGCGCACCAGATATAGAGCGGGTCGCCCCCGATGGCTATGGAAACGGGCATTTTTTTGCCCTCTTTTTTATATTCGTTGAAAAAATGCATGCCGTCTTTATGTATCTGCCAATGTACGCCGAGATGATTTTTATCATACACTTGCAAGCGATACATGCCGAGATTGCGTACATTTCCATCAAGACTTTGCGTATAAACCTGCCCCATTGTGATAAATGCTCCGCCGTCTTCCGACCATGTCGTAAGTATCGGGATATTAAAAAGATTGACCTTGTCGCCCTGCTTTATAAACTCTTGACAAAGTCCTTTTCCTTTGATGTTTTTGGGCGGAATATTTTTAAATGATAAAAGCCTGTTCAAAAGTTCGGCTTTGCCCTTAAAGCCAGCATGCACGCGCAGCTTCATCAACTCTTCTATCTCTTGCGAAATGCTTTGCGGGTCTTTGTCAAATATAAGATTTAAAGCCTTATCAGAGCCAAAAATATTCATCAATACGGGGATATTGAACTCTTTATTTAGCCTTTTGCATATCGGATTTAGAAAAAGCAGCGCTTTGGAGTCTGGCTTTTTGACTTCCAAAAAAGCTATATGCCCCATCTCAATATCTATATCTACCTTTTCCTCTACAACCCTCAAAAGGTTATGCTTTTTAAGCAATCCCGTAATCTCTTCCAACGCTTCTCCTTAAAACAAAAGCTCGTTTGCCATATTTTCAGCTCTTGCCAAAATATCTTTCGCGCCCTTCGCTATCATCGTGTCAGCCAACTCTTTGCCCGCATTTTTATAATTCTCTTTTTTTGTTTCTATCTCCATGCGCAAAAGCTCTTTACCGTCTGGCAGCCCGACTACAGCCTTCACGAGCAGATTTTCTTTATCTATTTTTGCATTAATGCCTATGGGAACTTGACAGCCGCCTTCCAATTTTTCTACGAAATCCCTTTCTACTTTTGTTTCCATGATGGCGCTCTCATCATTCAAAAAATAAATTGTCTCTAAAATTTCTAACTTATCTATTGCTTCTATGCCAAGCGCGGCTTGACCCATAGCGGGAATCATAAAATCACTATCTATGGGCGCAAAATATCTCGTTTCGCCTTCAAGTCCAAGTCTTTTTACGCCTGCCACAGCTAAAATAATAGCGTCAAACCAGCCTTTTTTCAACTTGTCTATGCGCGTATTTATATTGCCGCGCAGATTTTTTATAATCAAATCGGGACGCGCGGCAAGCAGCTGCATTCTGCGCCTAAGACTTGTAGTGCCGACAACCGCGCCTTTTGGAAGCGCATTTATATTAGCGTATTTTTCGGATAACACAGCGTCTCTTGCATCTTCTCTTTTTGTTATAGCGGCAAGTTTCAAACCGTTCGGAAAAACCACAGGAACATCTTTCAGGCTATGCACGGCTATATGCGCTTCGCCTCTTAACATTGCCTCTTCAAGCTCTTTTGTAAACAAACCTTTGCCGCCGATTTTCGCTAAGGGAGTATCCAATATATTATCGCCCTTTGTTTTCATAATATTCAGCTTTATGCTAATATCAGGATGTGTCTTTTCTATCTTAGCTTTTATATACTCGGACTGCCAAAGAGCCAATTTGCTGCCTCTTGTAGCTATTATCAACTCTCTCATTTATTATCCTCAATAATTTCAACATCTATAACATCGTCATCGCGCCCTTTTTTGGCTATCTTGCCGCCCACAAGCAAAATCATAGACCAAATCAACAAAATCATACCCGCAGTATCGCCGAAAAACCCGGGCAGTATCAGCAAAAACGCCGCGAATATTCTGATAGAAGCGGCAAGCGGCAAAACGCCGGCTGAGAGTCTATTTTGCGAGACTTTCTCCCAACTTTCCCTCATGGTAAAAGGCGTATTGAAAAGTATCGCGAAGCCCAAAACCGCGCTCAATACTATCTCCAAAAATGTATAAAAAACTCCGATAGCGGAGGCTAAGGGTATGGTAATGACGACCTCAATAAATATATAAAACAAAAAAAGCGCCGGTTTCACTAAAAAACCTCTTTTAGCTTTTCGTCAAGCTTATCTATATCCACAAACTCTTTTACGCCGGCAGCTCTTGAAACAAGCTCTACTTTCCCATCGTCAAGCTCTCTGCCGACAATAAGCGCATGAGGAAAGCCTATCAGCTCAAAATCATTCATCTTAAAGCCGAATCTCTCGTTTCTATCGTCCAAAATTACCTCTTTTTTTTCGCTTTTCAGCTTATTATAAAGTTCTTCGGCAAACTTCGCCTGCGCTTCGTTTTTTATGTTTGATATGATAATATCCAACAGATACGGAGCGCACTGTTTATTCCAAATGCACCCTTTTTCGTCATGATTAGCCTCTATCATGACGGCGGCTAAACGGCTGACTCCGATACCGTAGCAACCCATAAAAAACGGCTGCGTTTTACCGTTTTGGTCTAAAAATGCGGCATTCATGGCAGATGAGTATTTCTGTCCAAGCTGAAATATATGCCCCACTTCTATGCCTTTTGTCTGTGAAAGCCCGCCGCCGCAGCAAGGGCACAAATCACCCTCTTTCACTTCAATCAAATCAGCATATCTTTCATCTTTGAAATTAAACATGCAAACGCCCACATGATGATAATCCTGCTCGTTTGCGCCGCAGATGAGATTTTTCTCCTCTTTAAGTTCATTGTCTATAAAAAATTTGACATTCGCAAGTCCCACAGGACCGCAAAATCCAGCAATCAAACCTGCGTTTTTTATCTCTTCTTCGTTCGCTTCTGCAAGTTCCAAAGCTTTTGCGGCATTTTGCGCTTTTACCTCTTGCAAATCATCGCAGCCGCGCACAAAAAAGATAACGATTTCGCTTCTGTTTTCTTTGTAAATGGCTTTTTTTATCACCGCTTTTACCGTATAAAACGCGTCTATTTTGAAAAATCCGCAAATGCTCTCTATACTCGTTAAAGAGGGCGTATGAAATTTCGCAAAATCAGCTTTCGGAGGCGCGGCGCCGCTCGTTTTTTTCTCTCTTTTTGCCGCTTCTATATTTGCGGCATATTCGCATTTACCGCATACCAATATATCGTCTTCGCCGTTTTTTGCTAAAACCATAAACTCTTTGCTGCCGCTGCCTCCTATCGCTCCGCTGTCAGCCGCAACCACGCGAAAATCAAGCCCCAGACGAGTAAAGATTTGTGTGTAAGTCTTCTCCATCAAATCAAATTCCCGTTTCAAATCCTCCATAGACGCATGAAAACTGTAACCGTCTTTCATGATAAATTCGCGCCCTCTTAGCAGTCCAAACCGCGGACGCGCTTCGTCTCTGAATTTTGTAGCGATTTGATACAGATGCAAAGGCAGTTGTTTATAACTGTTCACGCGGTTTCGCACTATATCCGTAACAACCTCTTCATGCGTGGGACCCAAAACAAATTCATTATCTTTTCTGTCTTTAAAGCGCAAAAGTTCTTTGCCGTACGCTTCGTATCTGCCGCTTTGACGCCAAAGTTCGGCGGGATTTACAACGCCCATGCTTATCTCCTGCGCGCCGGCATTATCCATCTCTTCTTTTACAACATTTCGTATTTTGTCAAGCACGATTTTGCCAAGCGGCAAAAAGTTATAAAGCCCGCTTCCGCTCTGAGCGATAAATCCTCCCCGTATAAGGAAAATGTGGCTTGGCAGCACAGCGTCTTTGGGCGCGTCTTTGGCGGTGGGCGCAAAAAGTTTGGAAAACCTCATTCATTTATCTCCGAATTTTCAATTTTAATTATCTGCATATCTTTCAACTGTTCGTCGTCTATATCAAAAAAGTATTGAAGCGATTGTATGATTTTATCGGACTCGTCAAGCTCCAAAACATTTTTAAGGTTTATAGTCGGCTTGTGTAAAAAAGCGTTAAAAACTTGATGTATTATCCTCTCCACGCTCTCTTTTTCTTCGCTTTTCATGTAGCCTTTTTTCACGGCTTTTTCTATCTCGTTAAGCGCGCTTTGCTTGGCTTTGTTTCTAATCTCTTTTATGATTGGATCCACCGATAAGGCTTGAAGTTTTTTAAAAAATTCGGCAGTCATTTGTCCCACTATAGAGTAGGCAATCCTCGCCTGCTCTTCGCGCAAAGCCAGATTTTTAGCGACTATCTCTTCCAAATCGTCCACCGCGTATATATGCACATTTTCAAAGCGGCAGTTTTCTATATCGCGCGGAACGGCTATATCAAACCAGTATCTTTCAAACACTCTCGGCTCTACCATGTCGTTTGTGATAATCGCATGCGGCGCACCTGTCGCGCTGAAAACCAAAGGATATTTATTGACGGCTTCGCGCAGATTTGAAAAAGGCTGCGCAGAGGCGTTTTTGCCAAGTTTTTTGGCTAAAGAGAGGGCGTTTTCGTAACTTCTGTTGATGATTATCACATTGGCGTTTGACGAGAGCAGATGTTTAGCCGCAAGCTCGCTCATTTCTCCCGCGCCCACTACTACGGCATTTACCGCATCAAGGCTTTTTAACAATTCTTTGGCTTTTGTTACGGCTACGGAAGAGACGGAAACGGGATTTTTGGATATATCCGTACTACTTCTAACCGCCGCCGCACATTTGAAACACTGCTGCATGGCGCGTCTTAATTTTAAAGCGCAAAATTCGTTTTTCAGCGAAAAGTTAAAAGCCGTTTTCAACTGCCCCGCTATCTGCGTTTCGCCGACGACAAGGCTGTCAAGCGAAGAACATACGGCAAAAAGATGGTGTATCGCTCCCGCGTTTTCATACACATCGGCTCTGTTTTCAAGCTCTTCTTTGTTTATTCCCGATATATGGGATAAAACGCTTAATATAAACGAAAGGCTCTCTTTGCACTCTTTGACGCTTGTTATCACTTCCATGCGGTTACATGTGGAAAGCAATATCGCTTCGTTTACGCTCTCATGGCTTATTATCATTTTAAGCGCGGCTGAAAGTTTATCCGAAGAGCTGAAAGATAATTTTTCTCTTGTTGTAATATCTGTATTTTTATGCGTAAAACTAAGAGTCATATACTGCATTAAAAATCTCTCTCTACCATCTGCCTGATAATATTTTTCAAACCGTCCATGTTGTACTTCTCTATCGCGCCGAGAGCTTCGCCGCCCAAATTTCGGGCTTCCTTGATACAGCGCATTATAACGCCGTACTCTTTCATTTTGTTTTTTATCCAGTCCTTTTCATAACTGTTCAGACTTTTTTTATACAAAGTCGTCATATATTTTTTCTCTTTCTCTTCGCAAGCTTCGTACATGTACAGATAAGGAAGCGTCATCTTGCCCTCCTTAAAATCATGCAAAGCGGGCTTGCCCAGCGTTTTATCGTTTGAAGTTATATCCAAAATGTCATCTATTATCTGAAACGCAAGTCCCAAATTTTTGCCGTATATGCCAAAATCTCTGCCTTCAAAGCCTTCCAATACCGCCGCGGCATAAGCCGAAGCTTCTATAAGCGAAGCCGTTTTGCGGTAAATCATCTCCATATATCTATTTTTGTCGGTATTAAAAAATTCGGACAATTTAACGTCTGCAAGCTCTCCTGCGGACAAAAGCGCAACGGCGTTTGAAACGCATGCGGCTACTGCGCTCGGAAATTCAGACAGCTTTGAAAAAGCGGCAGAATAGAGAATATCGCCCATCATGATAGCCGATTTATCGCCGAATTTTGCGTTAAAAGACTCTTCGCCGCGCCTTGTATCGGCATCGTCTATAACATCGTCATGCAATAAACTTGCCGCATGTATCATTTCAACAATAGCGGCAAGTTTCGTAGCATCCCGAGAAGTTTTAGCTATCTCAAATATAAGCTTTGAGCGCAGTTTTTTACCCTGCTGCGAGATATTATCGTAAAGCGAGACAATATCGCCTTCGCCCAAATCAACAATAAATGAGCGCATCAGTTTATCTATATTTTCCATTTTAATTACTCATGCCGCGATAAAATTTCACCTGCTCTGTCTATAAAAAAATCATTCTTGCCCTCTTCTACGGCATCTTGATTTTCGTATATTGCCTCTTGTATTTTCTCTTCAAGTTCATCGCCAAATTCGCATCTTAGCAGATATTCCATCGCCGCAAACCGTTCTACCCAATCCTCCACCGCATCCGTTACCAAATTTTTATT
This sequence comes from Campylobacteraceae bacterium, assembly GCA_031284315.1. GTDB lineage: Bacteria > Campylobacterota > Campylobacteria > Campylobacterales > Campylobacteraceae > JAIRKW01. The sequence goes on along the minus strand of JAITAB010000026.1, from coordinate 119,113 downwards.
GGCGTTAAACAGCATGTCAAAAAATTTGGAACGCGGGCTTCCCGTTAAAATATCATTTTCATCTATATTCAACAAATCTCTCATCGTATCCGTTTTTATCTTTGATTTTTAAAATTTTTGATTATAGCACAGCAATCTTATATTTAACCATAATCATTAAAATAAAAAACCTTGCCTTCGCGCTCTTTGTGCTTTGTTAGGAAAATTTTACCGTCTTTAGTCGGCTTAAAAGGATTTTTTGCAGATTAGTTATATTTTAAGTTAAACTTGACTATCATTACTAACTCAATTGACATGTGATACAATTTTTCATTCATGCAAGACAATTATAATTTAATTTGTACTTTTCCGATAAGCATACTTGACAATTAAAAAAAGATTCTGCTATACTTTCGGTAATTTTTACAGTAAGGTTTATGCATGAATAAAAAAACCATAGCAGTCCATGAAGGCTACGACAAAGACAAGCACGGCACGATGGCTGTACCGATATATCAGACTACAGCTTATGATTTCGGTTCTGCCGAAACTGCGGCAAATCGTTTTGCCTTAGCGGAACTTGGACCAATATACACAAGGCTCAATAACCCCACAACGGATATTTTGGAAGCAAGAATAACCGCTTTGGAAGAAGGCGGCGGCGCAGTTGCCGTAGCAAGCGGTCAAGCGGCTTCGTTTTACTCTGTCGTCAATTTAGCCAGATCGGGCGAAAATATCATAGTAGCTGAAAAAATTTATGGCGGCTCTATAACGCTTTTGACGCACACTATAAAGCAATTCGGCATTGAAGCCAGAGTCTTTGACAGCGACAATGCGGACGATTTGGAAAATTTGATAGACGATAAGACAAAAGCTATCTATTTTGAAACTCTCTCAAATCCGCAAATCGCTATCCCAAATATAGAAAAAATAGTCAAAATCGCGCAAAAATACAATATCGCTACGATAGCGGACAACACAGTCGCAACGCCGATACTGTTAAATCCGCTTAAACTCGGAGTTGATGTTGTCGTTCACTCCGCCAGCAAATATATCTCAGGAAACGGAACGGCTATCGGCGGATTAATCGTAGAGAGACAAGGCTTAAACGCATTTTTGAAAGACAACCCGCGCTATCCGCAGTTCAACGAACCTGACGCGAGTTATCATGGACTTGTTTACGCATCGCTGCCGCTTCCGATATTTACGCTAAGAATACGGCTTGCATTTATAAGAGATATAGGCGCGGCTATTTCACCCTTTAACAGCTGGCTTTTGATACAGGGATTGGAGACTTTGAGTTTAAGAATCAAAGAACACTCTTTGAGCGCGCTTAAAATAGCCAGATTTTTAAAATCTCACCCGAAAGTAAAATCCGTCTTTTATCCCGCGCTTGAAGGCGACAAGTATCATGAAAAGGCAAAAAAATATCTAAAAGATACGCTTTCTTCAGGGCTGCTTAGTTTTGATGTCGGGAATTTTGAAAAAGCGAAAAAGATATTGAACGGTACAAAAATATTTAGCGTAGTCGTTAATATAGGCGATTCAAAGTCTATCATTACTCACTCTGCAAGCACGACGCACCAACAAGTTCCTAAGGAAGATTTGGACAAATCATTTGTAACCGAAGGACTCGTAAGGCTTAGTATCGGGCTTGAAGATGCGGACGATTTGATAGCCGATTTGACGCAAGCGCTGGAAAAGGTATAAAAATGTCTTTCATTACAACAAAAGGCGTGTACGGTTTAAACGCCATGTATGAACTCACACAAGGCGACGGAGTAACTCCCATGCAGATAAAAAATATCGCGCAAAAGGCCGGAATTCCGTTTAACTATTTAGAACAGCTTCTAAATCAATTAAGAAGAGCGGGGCTGATAAACAGCGTACGAGGCGCAAAAGGCGGATATCTGCTTGCCAGAACGCCTGAGAGGATATTGATTTACGATATTTTAGTCGCGCTTGAAGGCGAATTGACATTTGCCGAATACACGCTTGATAATAAAATTTTGGAAATGTTTTTCAAGGATATGCAAAATGGAATTGAGGAGTTTTTGAAAGTTCCGTTGTCGGAATTTCAAAAATATGAAAATATACTGTTAGACGGTTTAACTTACTCTATTTAAAAGGAGAGACTATTATGGGTTATGCAAAAAATGTTACCGAACTTATCGGAAATACGCCGCTTGTGAAATTAAATAAAATTTCGGAAGAGAGCGGCGCTTTGGTGCTCGGAAAATGTGAATTTCTAAATCCGAGCCATTCTGTCAAGGACCGCATAAGCTATGCGATGATAAAAGATGCACTTGACAAAAAACTGATTGACAAAAATTCAGTTATCATAGAGCCTACCAGCGGCAATACAGGCATCGGTCTTGCGACTGTTGCCGCGAGTTTGGGACTCAAACTTATCCTTACCATGCCAAGCTCCATGAGTATTGAAAGAAGAAAACTTTTAGCCGCGCTTGGGGCTGAACTTGTATTGACTCCTCCCGAACTTGGCATGAAAGGCGCTGTAAACAAAGCTCTTGAACTTGGCGGCGAGATAAAAAACTCTTTTATCCCTCAGCAGTTTGCAAATGCGGCAAATCCCGAAATCCACAGAAAAACCACAGCGCAGGAGATACTAAAAGACCTTGACGGAAAAGTAGATATTTTCATAGCGGCTGTCGGTACAGGCGGAACGCTGACTGGCGTGGGCGAAGTGCTTAGAGAGAAAAATCCAAATGTCAAAATAATAGCCGTAGAGCCTGACACTTCGCCTGTTCTTAGCGGCGGCAAGCCTGCTCCGCATAAGATTCAAGGCATCGGCGCAGGCTTCGTGCCTGATGTGCTTAATACCAAAGTATATGACGAAATTTTGACCGTAAGCTACGAAAACGCTTCGCAAACTTCAAGATATTTAGCTAAGCAGGAAGGTCTTTTGGTCGGCATCTCTTCGGGAGCTAACGCTTATGCGGCAAGAGTCGCCGCAAACCGTCCTGAAAATAAGGGTAAAACCATAGTAACTATCTTTTGCGATACAGGCGAACGATACTTAAGTACAACGCTTTACGAAGATTAAAACCATTTTTCAAGAGGAGCAATCTCCTCTTGAAAATCTATCTCAAAGTAAACTTAAAAACCGCCGCATGCGGGCAGAGGGCAAGTTTTTGTATGCGTGAAACGCTACGATTTAAGCTTTTTTGTATGTCTGACATACATTTCAAGAGAAAAAGCGAAAATAACCCATACAATTAAAAAAGTCCAAAACATTTTATACTCTCTTTTTAAAAATTTTTGCGATTATAGCATGTTTTCATTGGCATTTTTGAGTGAAAAACCCTATTTAGCGACTAAAAATAGTGGTTTTAAGCAGTAAATTGTATAGATTATTCAATTTTTATCATAGTTCTATTGTCGGCTCTGCATTGCTTTTATCCAAAATTCTTGCCTAATTAAAATTTTGTCAAAAAAACTTGACAATTCATATGAAAAAATCGGTTTTGGCGGCAATACTGCTTGGTACATGTGCAAGCGCAAAGCAAGTAGCGATTGATTTGTAATTTAGTTGACGGCTTTTCCAGCTCAAACACAATCTCTGTAGCTTGCATGGAGGATTTCAAAGGCTCAAGCGCTTCGTCAATCTTTACAAAAATAATTGGATGCTGGTCTAAAACTTTATAAATTTTAATACGCTCAGACTCGTATTTGAAAAATAGTATTTAAGAAAATAACCTAAGAAACAGCGCAATAATCCACAAAACAAAAATTATTTTGCGCGATAACTTTTGCAAGGATTGCTTTGCCGCCACGCAAATTTGCATCCACTTACAAGCGCATAACCAATACAAAGCTAAACGCTTGAACTTGCCCGCGATAAAAATTTTCCTATACCGTATTTATATCCAAACTATCATTTTTTTAATTAATTTTAACTTTTTAAGGAGCAATGTAGTAAAATCCAATCGTTAAATCCAAAAAATGCAAGATAGAATTAAACTTTGATGCTTTAAAGCAAAAACCGACTTAAAACTTGTCTTGCATGGTTGTGTTAATTTAAGGAAATAGGATATGAAGTTTCGATTACCTCTGACATTGAAAAAAACAAACTATTTTATAATGTGTTGAAGTATCGGCAGTTTTTCAGATGATACGCGCAAGAAAAGATAGCTTAGTTGCAGGTAAAAGACTTTTTAAGAACAACGCGACAATTTCGGGCATACGCCTATCAATGAAGCAATCCGCTTTCTTAATCCAAATCATCATATATTTGAAGCCGTAAAACCGATGCATAAAGTTGTTCAGCGGCAGTTTGGCAATGTATTAAATCCGCTTGAAGACTACTTTACGGCGGTAAAGAGTATAGTTGGAATTGAAAAAGATATGCCGTTTGAGCGTATCTTTGATGTTATAAGCGCCGCTTGGTCAGTCAAAACGACGCTTAGCGCATGCGAAGCGTGCAGTCGGAATAGCGGTGTGATTTCACTTGAAGTTGAGTATTTAACTTTTACACACTCTTTCAATGCAGGATACAAATGAATAAAAACGCCCGCGATATTCTCAAGCATATCTTTGGTTACGACGCTTTTCGCGGCGATCAAGAGACGATTATAAAACATATCGCCGCTGGCGGCGATGCGCTTGTACTGATGCCAACGGGCGGCGGTAAGTCGCTTTGCTATCAAATCCCTGCATTGATGAGGCATGGCACAGCTATCGTAATTTCGCCGCTTATCGCGCTTATGCACGATCAGGTGAGCGCTTTGAGAGAAATCGGCGTAGCGGCTGGTTATATTAACTCCAGCCTTAATTTCGACGCTTTGCACGCCGCAGAACGCACACTTTTAGAAGGCAATATGGATATACTTTATGTTGCGCCCGAACGGTTAATGACGCCAAAATTCCTTGATTTGCTCGATCATTTGCACAGCAACGGACAGATTGCGCTTTTTGCTATCGATGAGGCGCATTGCGTTTCGCAATGGGGGCACGATTTTCGCCCCGAATATCTGCAGCTATCTATACTGCCCGGGCGCTATCCGTCAATCCCGCGTATTGCGCTTACGGCTACAGCCGACCGCCAAACCCGCGAAGAAATTATACAGCGTCTGCATCTGGAAACGGCGCGGCGTTTTGTTTTTAGTTTCGACCGTCCCAATATTCAATACACGGTCGTAGAAAAAGACAATCCGCGCCGTCAATTGCTGAATTTCATCCGCGATGAAATTCACCCGCACTTCCCGCGCGCGGCAGGCATCGTATATCGTCTCTCAAGACGCAAGGTAGAAGAAACCGCCGCATGGCTGCAAGAATACGGCATTACCGCATTGCCCTATCATGCAGGAATGCCTGTTTATATCCGCACTTTGCACCAGAATCGTTTTTTGCGTGAAGACGGTATCGTGATAGTGGCAACGATAGCTTTTGGAATGGGTATAGACAAGCCTGATGTGCGTTTCGTCGCCCATCTTGATTTACCGCGTTCAATAGAAGGATATTATCAGGAAACAGGGCGCGCAGGGCGCGACGGACTGCCTGCACGCGCATGGATGGCGTGGAGCGCATTGGATGCAGCCTTTCAGCGCCGCATGATTGATGCAGGCGACGGCAATGACGACCGTGATTACGAAACTTATAGGAGACTCGCTCGCAACCGACTGAACGCTCTGGTCGGCTTTGCCGAAACGATAGAGTGCCGCCGTAAGAGTTTGCTTACTTATTTTGGAGAGGAAGCCGCGCCTTGCGGCAATTGCGATAATTGCCTCGTCCCGCCTAAGACATGGAATGCTATGGAAGCCGCAAGAAAAGCGTTGTCTTGCATTTATCGCACCGGCCAGAATTTCGGCATGGAGCATATAATTGATGTACTATGCGGTAAACTTACAGACAAAGTACAAAATCACGGACACGACAGGCTTTCCACTTTCGGCATCGGCAATGATATTGACGAAAAACGCTGGCGTGCGGTGTTTCGCCAACTCATTGCGCACGATTTCATCAGCATCAACCATGAGCGTTATAACACGCTATCGCTCACCAAAGCCGCTATCTCCCTGCTGCGCGGTGAAAGCAAAATTGAAATTTTAATCCGACTGCCGCTTGAACGGCTTCGCAAATCAAAAACCAGCCGCAAAACAGCAAACCGCGATATCCCAAGCAAAGCGCCAACTACCCTGTTTGACCGCCTGCGCGCTTGGCGTGCCGGCGTTGCGCAAGAACGCAACATACCTGCTTACATTATTTTCCATGATATAACTTTGCGCGACATTGCTTCTATCAAACCAGGTACGCTTGGCGATTTGCGCAAAATCTCAGGTATCGGCGACCGCAAAATAGAGTCCTACGGCAAAGAAATACTGGAAATTGTGCTATCCGACAAATAGCAAAATATCTTGCGAAATGATAATCCCGACGGCAAAATATCGCATTTTTTTGATCAAAAGCGCAGTGCGCAAAGCATAGCCGCCATAATTCAACTTTGCAGCTTTCAGATAAGATATTACGGCAATTTATATAACGACCCATTTTATTTGGACGATAAAAACAACCACAGTTATTTCAGGTAAATTTTACACACATATACGCACGAATTTTGAAATATTGCCTGCTAATGCAACTTTTGGGCGCGCCGCTTGCGTAATTATGTAACATAAAAAGACAAATTTTAACGTATGAAAATTCGCTTCCCAACACACCCATTCACCGCAAAAAACGCCGCGCCCCATAGCCTTTTAGACATTATAGCTTACTCAAACAAACGCGCCATATTATGACGCGCCAAAGCTACGATTGTTCGCGTATCGCTGACGGATTTTGATCGTTTAACTCGTTAAAATTGAGATAATTCGCAATTACATAAATTTACGCATTTATCACCAAAACCGCGGACATTCGCAATCCAATCAAGCTTTTTGCAAATGCACTGCTTACCAACGCTCTAAAAATGCTCCATGTTTATTTGAACGCGCACCCAACGCTTTCGCAAAGCCAAATTCTCTGATCGTTTGCTTCATTTTCAAATTTTCACGATAGCAGCTAATAATCAAAAACGCAGATGGTTCATCAAAATTTTTAAAAATCCGAATTTCTGGCAGACCAAACATTGTCTTCGTAGCCTATCACAAATTGCTCATACCTGACGGCGCCAAGCGATTTGATTTTTGCGCCTACTTGCATGCGTTTACTTAAATTGTGCGCTTTTTTTGAGCGATGACTTTTAATGCCATGACAGCTATTGCCCATAAAATGCCCAGATTATCCAAAGCAAAAATCCCGCCGCCGACTAACAAAACGGCTGTTATATTGCTTTTTTTGCTTTCAAAATACCACAAATTTCAGGCTTCATCTATCAGCGCTGCTTTCTTATAATGAGCTATGCTGATATCTTTGAATTTGACTTCGACTGCGTATTGTTTAAACGATAACGCATGGTTATTGTAGCCCCGTTATATCAAGCGCCGCCGCCTAATATTCATTTTGATGCCGCGACTTTTTAAAGCTAACATTACTTTTGAATTTCATAAAATTTTATCATTTGCGTAATCTTACATAACATAAAACCAGCTCATTATCCAGCCGTTATATCGGAGATTTTCATTTCGTTGCATTTGTGGAAGTCAAAACCCGCAAGCCATATTGTTCCGTTTGTATCAAGCGCGACAGATAGTATTTGACTTATTGATACTTTTATAATTTTCGCGTTTATATTAACGCACTCAAATTCTCTCCAAATCTCATTATCGCCCAAGCCGAGTTAGTCGTTATTAAGCAAAAAGATATTGTTGCCTCCGTTGTCAGTCGCGGCAAAATTCCCGCCAATCAAAGCAGCGGAAAAATCAACGCTAAAAAACTCCATTCTCTAAAACTGCCAAATTTCATTCGTAACATTAGCCAAAAAACGGCGGTCGTGGCTGACTAATAAAAGCGCGCCGTTGTAGGATTTCAGCGCATTTTCCAACGCTTCTATGGATATTATGTCAAGGTGGTTTGTCGGCTCGTCCATGATAACAAGCGCAGGCTTTTGCAATAGTCCCAGCGAAAACAAAAGTTTTCGCGTTTCGCCGGGGCTTGGCGAGGAGCTTTGAAGCAGAGTTTTCGGGTCGCTGCCCAAACGAACTATCAGACTCATCAAAAAGCCTTTTTCATCATTTTTCATCTTTTTGATATTTTCAAGCAGTTTTGCCGATTTGTCCGCGTCAATCTCCTGCGGCAGATAAAGCGCTTCACCCGCGCTCCATTCGCGGCTTTTTACAAAACGCTCCACAAATCTGCTTTTACCGCTTCCGTTGCGCCCGAAAATACCAATGCGGCTATGCTCTTCTATCGCGCGGTTTTCAAAGTTTATCGGAAACAATTTCGCATACCGCCCCGCTTCTATCGTTACGCCCGTTTCATAACGCGCCGCAATCGCTTCCATTTTTGCTTCAGACTGCCTTAAACGGCTTTGAAAGCGGCTTAATATATTCGTATCCACCGCGTCTTTGCCCGATACGATAGCCCTTCCGATACGCTCTTTCATATCGCTGTCTTTCGGGTCTATGCCGCGTTTTGAAATCCTTTTGCGGCTCTGTTCGGCTTTTTCGCGCCGCGCTTGCGTCATTTTTTCAAGTTTTTTAATCTCTTTTGAGTGTATATCGCGCCGTTTTTCTGCAAAATGCCGCTCGTTTTCGCGCTCGCTCGCCGCTATGGAGTAAGCGTTTGCGCGTATATCCGCGCCGCCGTCTTCTACAAAAATCGTCCGTTTGCACAGCCTGTCCAGCAGTTCTCTGTCATGGCTTATCAACAGACCAAATCCGCCGTATTTTTCCAGCGCGCTTATCAGATAATCCCTCGCTTGTGCGTCGAGGTGGTTTGTCGGCTCGTCTATTATCAGCAGTTCGGGATTTTCATACAGCGCCGCGCCGATTTGCAGCCGTTTGCGCTCGCCGTGGCTTAATTTATCCCATTTATCAACCCAATCGTCTTTTATGTCCAGCCTGCCGCGCGTCAATACAGCCTCCTTATCGGCGGCGTTTATAAAATCTTTCGCGTTTTGCGGCGCATTGTCTGTGCGCTGTTCGGCGTAATAAGAGGGTATTTTGGCATTTTGCGCGATAACTTTCGCAAGCGTAGTTTTGCCCGCGCCGCTTTTACCGACAATGCCCGTCCAGCCGCGGTAAATCTGCAAGGATATATCCTGAAAAACCGCCTGCGAAGAGCCGTCGTAAATAAACGAAAGATTGTTAAAACTGAGCGAATTCATGGATACTCCTTTATGTTTACCGCGTTATTTTACCGCTATTATATACTTTATAGTAATTTACTTTTTTCCTTATAGTCATTCTTATAGCTGAAAGCGAAAGCCGTCTATATGCCACACAAATTTGCTCTACATTCTATCTATACCCACAATTTCTTTTTTTTAAGCATCCATGCGAACATCGCGTAAGTTAATATACTATCAAGCGCAATTCCAACTGCAAACATTAAGGTTATTTTTATAAGCGTAGGCTGATATATGCCTTTAAGATAGAATATAAACACTGCACCGTAAAACAAAATATTTACCGCAAGCGATTGAAACAGCATATAGTGCGTTTTTCCCGTTCCGTAAAATACGCTGTCTATTATGCTATTATAAGCAAACAACACATAAAATCCTATGCTTATCAACGCAAGATAAAATACCTCTTTATAGTTTGAAAGTCCCATAACATGATGTAAAAACGGCTGCCATAACGGTATCGTAAGAAACCATAATAATACTATAATCGTTACTGCCGCAAAATAACCTATTATTTTCTCTCTTACAGCGTTCAATCCGTTTTCTCCGCAGTCGCGTTTAACAAGTTCGCCAAGTTGAAGTATCGGCAGTAAAAGCCAGCCCCAAATAAAATTATTAGCAACCCAAAAAGTCCCCTGCTCTCCTACTATATTAACCATTCTTATAATCATAACGGCAAATATAAAATTTCTAACAAACGACTCAAGCCCGGATATACCACCGATTTTACTCCAATTTTTTATCCACGCGAACGACATTTTGCTATTTTTGAATATAATCTTTTCTCTATACAAAATAAAAGCAGCGGCTATAAATAGCAGAGAATTGACTATGATATTTGTATATGCTATTCCGCTTACTCCGAATTTCAAAGATATTGATAGGTTTGATACGAAAAAAGTATCAAGCAAAACCGATAAAATCATTTGAACAATAAGTATCAAATATAGATAATTCACTTTTTTGACCGTTATAATTACTACAATTAGAAATTTCAGCAAAACCGCAAATATATTTGCAATAGTTTCGAGTCTTATATATACAGCCGTTTCCGTTATAAGCCCGCTATTTTGAGCCATAAGTCTTATAAGCGGAACGGCAAATACAATGAGAGTTATAGATAAAAAAAGATATATGAAAAATACTGCAATTATTCCTGTTTGAATCCTGTTATTAAGCTCATCTTTATTTGATAATGCTCCGCCCATGAAGAAAAACAGAGGCAGTATCAAAGCTTCCTGTATTACTTCGTATATCAGATTTATCCACGAAAGCTGGCTTGCGATATCAAAACCAAAACTGCTTGGCATTTGTCCTAAAAAATAGATTCTGACTGTCGTATATATTGTTGGGATTACTCCCGTAAATAATAACGCTGCAAGCAGTTTGTGGTTAATCAAACATAGAGAAGCAGGTAAACCAGCCAAACTATGAAAAACCAACGCGCCTTTTGCGAGGTTTGACTTTTTGATAACTCGCCTTTTTGTTTTTTTGCGATTATATCAAAATTGCGCCATTAAAGCTGCTTTTTGCTTACGCGTAAGCGAATTAAAGACAATCTCATAAGATTGCCGTATAAGCAGCTCTAAAAAATCCTCGCCGATCGCGCTATGTTTATAATATAGCGTGTTCCAATGTTTCTTGTTCATATGATAAGCCGCCGTAATATCGCTATATTTTTCGCGCAAATGGATATTTACAAACGGATCGTTTTTGAAGTTCATCATTGGAGTTTTTTCATCGTGCATAAGCAAAATAAATATCCTGCCGCCAATTCAAAAGCAGTTTTTGGAATAAATTTCAGATCCAAAATAATCTATCCCGCGCGTTTTGTCGGCGTCTTCTTTTGACTTGTTGATATCGCCCAAATTTGCATATACATTAGCGCGTTCACAATAAGCGGCGGCTAAAATCTGCTTGTTTACCGTCCGTAATTTTAAATTATACATATTTATCGCTTTATCATAATCTTCTATCGCCCTGTCATACTTTTTTAACGCCGCGTAAGCCCTCGCACGCTCATAATAATCTATCGGTTCGCCGCCGCTCATTATTTCCATAGCTTGACTGTAATCCGCTATCGCTTTTTCGTATTCGCCTATATCGTAGTAAACTTTCCCTCGTTCACCGTAAGCGAATCTTATAAAAGAACCATCCTCTATGGATTGAGTATAATCCGCTATCGCTTTTTCGTATTCGTTTAATTTATAATAAGCCTTTGCGCGAAAATAGAATGATGTAATGCTTGAATTTATCTCTATTACTTTACTGTAATCTTCAATCGCTTTTTCATATTCGCCTGCATTATTATATGCCTTCCCGCGGCTTTGGTAAAATATCGAATTATGCGGCTGCAACTTAATAGCCTCGCTGTAATCTTCAATCGCTTTTGAGTAATTTTCATTTATATAATAAGTATCTCCGCGCCTGTTGTATGCTTCCGTAAAGTTCGGGTCTATTTTTATGGCTTTGTCAAGGTCCGCGATTGCCTGTTCGTATTTATAGCCAAATAATCCCTCGTAAGCGATAGCGCGATGGTAATAAGCCTCTGCAAAATTTGGGTCTATTTTTATGATTTTGTCAAAGTCCGCGATTGCTTCCTTGCGTTTAAATTTTCTGTTATAAAATTTTCCTCGGTAAAGATAAAACTCCGTATTGTCAGGCTCAATCCTTATCGCGCGGCTCAAATCCGTAGTTGCGCGACTTATATCGCTTAATGATCTTTCATAAAACCGGCCTTCTATCTTCATAATAAAATAGGCAGACGAGCGTTTATCGTAAACCACCCCGCGTTTGTAGTAAGCCGCCGCAAACCTTTCGCTGTTTTCTATCGCTTTCGTAAAACTCTCTATCGCTTGCGTGTAGCCGTCTATCGCTTTATTATGATCGTTTAAATCATCATAAACGCTTGCGTTTTTAAAATGCGCTTCGCCTTCGTTGTAATAATTCAAGGCTTCGCTCGAAATGCCGCTCGAAGCATTAAACATGTAAGCGATAGAAGCAAAAACCGCTATGAAAAAAATAGCGATTAGGACATTGTGAATTTTTCTCATATTTTCCCCTTTAAGCGTTTATTTCCAACACTTGTAACGGCGCGATTTTCAAATCAAAACGCGCATTTTTGCAAAACATAAAGCGTCAATTTATCTTAACAATTTCAAGCAAACCGCTTTCAAACATACTTGACGGCGATATAACGGTTTCGTTTAACGGTATATTTTTGCCGTACCGCTCTTTAAGTTTTGCCTTAACAGCCGCGCTGTTTAAGTCAAAATCGCCTAACTTTTGCAGCTTTCCGACTTCTAAGCCGACGACTCTTTTGTAGATTTTCCACACAAGCTCCGAGCAGTAAATCCGCTCGTCGCTCCACTCAAATATCAAATCATAACTTTTGCCTTTAAATTTTTCACTTTCATTTTTCAGTTTTGTCAAAGTTTTAGCATCCAAAATCTTATCCGCGTTTTTTAGCCTTTTTACCACATATTTTTCGTCCTCGCCTCTTTTTATCCACTCTTCAAGCGGCGTTAAGCGCACGGTTTTTGACGCTTCAAATACATAAAATTTGCCTTTTTCTTCAAATATCAATCCCATGTGCGAATATTTGGATTTTGCCGCCGCCTGAATAGCTTTACTCTGATTTGAAAGCGAAGTTTGAAAGATAATATCTCCGTCCATGAACTGCGAGCCGCTTTGCGCAAAACCAAAAACAGACATAAAAGATACAAAAACCGCGAATAAAGCTGCGGACGATATTTTTAAAAAACTGCTTCTTGGTGTTGCTTCAGTTTTCATTTGACGCCTTTTTGATTTTTAAAATTTTATACAAAAAATACTTAATCATATATTTTTATGCGTTATGATTTAAATTTTATATTAAATTGATAAACTAATATATTTTTCTTATTGCAATAATTACTAATTAGTAATATAATTTCGGCTTGAAAGGAGCAAAAATGAAGTTAAAAATAGAAACGAATTTTGATAAGCGGACGCAAAAAAGTATGAGTACATGGATACAGATGATAAAAGCATTTAACGCTATCCGTGCCGAAGAATTGCGGCTTATCACGCGCTGCAACCTTACGATAAATCAATTTTCCGTACTGGAAGCGCTCTATCACAGAGGCGATTTGACAGTTGGAGAGATAACCGTGTTGATTGACAGTACGCCCGGAAATGTAACGGTCGTTATCAAAAATTTGCAAAAAAACGGCATGGCAGTCGTAAAACAGGCTTTACATGACAGCCGCATGCGGGTCGTAAGCATAACAAAGGACGGTAAAAAGCTTATCGGTTCAATGTTTGGCGAACATGCGGCAAATCTTTGCAGCTGCTTTTCGCCGTTAAGCGATGAAGAGCTGCAAACGCTTTTTGAGTGTTTAAGAAAATTAAGAAAAAGGAGAAAAAATGGTAAAAAAAATTGACTTTAATAAGCTTTTTTTAAGCGATAAAGGGTGGCTGCAAAGCAGATTTCACTTCTCATTTGCCGAATATTACAACCCTGAAAATATCAACTACGGCGCGCTTCGCGTCATGAATGACGACATTGTTCAGCCTCATGAGGGCTTTGGCGCGCATCCGCACCGCGACATGGAGATATTTTCGTATGTATTGGACGGCGAACTGACTCATGCCGACAGCATGGGCAACACCGAAACGCTCAAACGCGGCGACATGCAGTACATGTCCGCAGGCACGGGCATTTGGCACAGTGAAATGAATGAGGGCGATAAAAGCGTGAGATTTATACAAACATGGATTATACCTGACAAAAAGGGATTGACGCCGCGATACGGTTCGGCGCGTTTTGACAAAGAACAACGCCGCAACAAATGGCTGCAAATCATCGGCAAAGACGCCGCTGTCAGCCTTCATCAAGCCGTATCCGTATATGTGAGCGAACTTGAAAACAAAAATGAGTTGAAATTTGCCGTAAACAGCGATAAACTCGGATATATCAAGGTCTTGGAAGGAAGCGTTGAGATAAACGGCATCAGTCTGCGGCATGGAGACGCGGCGATGATAGAAAACGAGCAAGTTATCATTAAGGCAAACGGCGATGCGCATATTATGGCGATTGAGGCGGCGCGGCTTTAAACGATATTTAGCCGCATGGGTTTGCAAGCGGACTATAAGGCTAACACTGCAAGCCATGCGGCTATAAGCGGCGCATATTCACTGCGCCAAATCCTCCTTTACGCGCAAATGTTAAACGCAGGCGCAAAGAAATTATCGGCAAAACGCGGTTGATTTTTCACCAATTTCGCCGCCCGTTTGCCGCAAAAAAGCGATGATTTTCACGAAAATGTTGTAAAATTCAAGCCAATTTTACAAAAGCTGTCATGCAAATAATGCGGCGGCGGATAAATTTTATCGCTTTTTTTAAAAAATTAATTTGTTATTTTAATGTCGCAGGCAAAAAATATTATAAAATCACTCTTTATCTTGCAAATCCCGCTTGAAAGCATTGATAAACAGCCCCAAACCAAACAAGACCAATCCTGGTCCTAAGCCAAATCTTAAAAATCCTCCCGTGTAATTTGGGCTTCGCTGCCACAATGAGTTATAAACCACCCATATAATAATGGCGGCGCCGATGATGATAGAAAGCAGTCCGAATATCGCCTGCGGCAAGCCCAAAAATAAGCCGGCAGCGCGTCTGAAAGGAGTTGTTGAATTTGAATCGCGCAATTCGCGTCCCAAATCTATCAAATAAAGAATTGTAAGAGGAAGCGCTACTATAAATGCAATGATTACCAGCCATGCAAATGTGATGGAAATATTGTTGCAAAGCCGAGCGCAAGCATCCAATAACAGCGTATCCATTAAAGACGAAGTATTAAGCGGATTTGTTGCAAACAAGCAAATACCAAACAATAGCGTGGACACCGCAAGAATGGCAGATGACGCTGCGAGTTTATAGCCTATTCTCATGTAGTCAATTTCAGGTTATGCCCTGACAAACGCATGCCGTCCGTAAAATATTTAATATAAAAAGCATATCCCGCCTCTATTATTAAGTACATAAATTAATTTCGCGAGCAATTTTAATTGCGCCATTATAGCGTAATAAAACCTGTCATGCGGACTGAGCGCATGAAACTCCACAGCCCAAACAACGGCAAACAAAGCCGCGGGCGAGATATAGCGCTCCCGCCCGCATGAAAAAGCGCGCTTTTCTCTCCTGTCCACCGCTCGCCGCATATTCAAAATCCTGCGCCGTTTCAAAAATATATGTGCCATTGTCCGGCCGACTTTGACATTCCCCTTTATCATTTCGGTTGCAGATTAAAACATATCTTCCATTATCTTCAAAAATATAACTATCATCTTTTGGCTTGGTTTTCACCGCGACATCTATCCCGCTTATGGAGATAATGCTCAAATCGCCCGCAAGCAGGCTTGAGTCCGATAACTTGAAGCGAATTTTGCCGTCTTTGCGGCGGCATGCAAAACTTGTTTATATGTTATCGTATCGTTCGCGATAATTCTTAGTCCGGGAAGAGTCGGATAACATACCCAAACATCGCGCCCGCAGCCGCTTCTGCCGCTGTCCCATTCTACGCCGAATGTCTCCTTTTTGTAACCGCCGCTGATAATCGCGTTGTTTATCGCCTCTTTTTTGCCGACTTTTCCAAAAGGGTCATAAAAATCCAAAATCTCCAGCTCATACTCCAAATCTTTCGCAAACATCGCGCTAAAAAGCAGCATGAACGCCGCCGCTTTTTTCATTTTTCTCCCTTGTTTTCTCCCTTCGGAGCGGCTATTTATTTTTCGTTTAATGCCGACGCTTCATCGCATGCATCATTATCACCTAATTCGCATGCTTTTTCATAATATTCTAAAGCTTTTTTTGTATCCTTTTGCACGCCTTTTGCGTTTTTGTATAATTCGGCTAAGTTATAGCATCCAAAAGATTCGCCGCCGCCGCATGCAATCTTATAAAGTTCAAGCGCTTTTTTGTAATCCTGTTTTACGCCTTCGCCGCGCTCATGCCAATAGCCTAAATTATTGCAGCTTAACGGCTCGCCGAGATCGCAGCCTTTTTTATAAAATTCGTTTGCTTTAGCGAGATTGACTTTCACGCCTTCGCCCTCTTCATAAGAATAGCCAAGATTAAGGCAGCCGTCTGGTTCGTTCGCGTCGCATGTCTTTTTGAAAAGTTCATTTGCCTTTGCGTTATCCCGCTCTACGCCATCTCCGTTGTAGTAAGCGCGTCCAAGCTCGTAACACGCTTTTATATGACCCGCATCACACGCTTGTTTATAATATTTGACGGCTTTAGCGGGATAACCGGCTTCATAAGCTTTTTGCGCATGATCGTAATCCCGCTCCGCAAACATTTTTGAACTATTATCAGCCGCTAAAACGCCGACGCTCATGCAGACAAGAAAAACCGTCGCGCTCTTAACTGATATTTTCATTTTATCTTCCTTTTTTCAGATATAAAAACCAAAATCTTAAACTCCAAATCTTTCGTAAAAACCGCCGCCATGAATAAAGAGATAAGCAGCGCTGTTTTTATGAATACCATATATTTTATTATTTATATAATGTTTTTCATAACTTTTATTATGCCCGCATCTATTTTCTATGTTTTCTAAGACTAAAAAATATCATAGCCATCATCTTTTTGTATGTCTTTTAAACGCAATTACTGTATGCCAAATACATATACCTATAAACACATTGCATATAAGCGTTACAAATTCCATACCATTTGCGCTTATGGTTTTTAGAAAAGACAATGGTTCTACAAGCTCATTCAAAAATTCAACTATATGACAAATCTTTATTGTGCTACAACTTATAATATCATTTTTTACAAGCAATAAAGAGAAATATCTTACAAGCAAAGCAACTATGATTAACATAAAAGGTTTGTGCCATTTTTGTCCAAAGTTTGATATAAAACTATTAAAAGCAAATACAAACCCTTCTTGGCTGTTATACCACAATTTATTTTTCACTTTTAATTCTTGTTTGTATTTATTCATTTCATATTCATAAAATTTATTTGCTTCTATGGTATTGCCTATTTTATCAAATGAATATTTGATAATTCTGTATGTTTCTCTTAATCTATTTAGTATTTGCTCCACATTTTCTGGCTCTATTATTTTTATACCTAAAAAATTTGGGGATTCTTTTGTATTTGTGCGATCAAAAAGCAAACCGTTACAAAAAGTTGTATTTCTAAAATTAGCAGAGTTAAGAAATGTTACATACTCAAAATCTACAATATCTCCTTCTTTTTCTATTCCAAATTTACAATCATCAAGTATTGCAAAATCACTAAATGTGCATTGTTTTATTTTAAATGCATTAAAATTTGACATAACAAATTTTGTAGTTTTTTCAAAATTACAATTCTCTATTTTTGCATTTTGAATATTGCTCTTGATTAATTCTAATTTATCATTAATAATGCAATCTTCCAACACCAATTCATTAATATTCATTTCAAAGCCATCATAGTTATTAAATAATGACTTATCAATTATAACATTATAAAATTCTAAACTTTTTTTAAAAGTACAACTCTCGAATTGTCTGCATTTAAGTTTATAATAAATAGTAGTAGATAAACTTCTATTGGAACAAGAAGTATTTTTATGAAAGATACACTGCTGATACAAAACATCATTTACATTTTCTAATATAGGCAAATCTTGCAAACTCCAGTTTTCATGAAATTCACAATCTTGAAAAAAATATTCAATATTTTCTAACTCTAAATACCCTACATAAAAATGACAATAATTAAAATGGATTTTACTTAATTTTTTAAATAAAATGGAATAATCCTTATAGATTAATGACGATGTTTCTGTATTTGGAAAATGGATTTCTGTAAATACTATTGGATATTCTTTGAGAAAATCTTCAATTGCATTATTTCTACTATCATTCACCAAATAATCTTTTACATCTTCTCTGTGAAAATCCCGCCTCGTGTCTGGCTGAAATATAAGATCCAAAATATATTCTACTAAGGTTTCATAAAATAATTCTGGTTCCGTAAAATAAGGATGGTGAGAAAATGACATCTTTGATTTCTCGCAGTGTAAAATACATTTATCATAATTTTTATATTTTGGAAACCTACAGCCACCATAATACCCAACAGAACATTTGTCTTTGTTCTTACTCATTATTCCCACTTCTTCCAATATTTCACTCTCCGAAAATTATCACATCGTAAGTTTTTTTGCGTTTTACAAGATTTTTATTTGGGGCGATGCTGCCGCCTTTGTGCGCGGCATTTGAGAGTTCGGCTTTTAAGTCGTCTATCGTATTTTCAAGTTCGTCCATTTTTTCTTTAAGCTGCAAGACCACATCAACGCCGGCTAAATTGACGCCAAGTTCGCGCGTCAAACGCAAAATAAGCTTTATCCTGTCTATATCCATCTGCGAATAAAGCCTCATTTTCCCTTCTGTGCGCGAAGGGATTATAAGCCCTTCCCTTTCGTACTGTCTTAATGTCTGCGGGTGAATCTCCAAAACTTTCGCCACAACGCTTATCAGATAAACAGGTTCTTTATAGTCATGCATCGCCGTCTCCTATCAATTCGCTTTTTATCAACTCTTTCAATTTTGTGCTTAAAGTATCTACTTTCGGCAGTATCACATTTGCCGATACATACATGTCGCCCTTTTCGCCCGTTTTGCGGTTTACTGCGCCATATCCTTTAAGACGGAATTTTTGTCCTTGCTTCGTATCCTGAGCTACTTTTATGGTAACCTCTTTTTCCAAAGCGGGGATTTTGACTTTGCCGCCGAAAAGCGCAGTTTTTAAAGGCACGTCAAAATTTCTCTCCAAATTTATGCCGTCTCTTTTGTAAACGGAGCTTGGAGCGATATGCACACTCAAAAACAAGTCTCCTTGATGACCTTGAAACGCGCGCCCTTTACCTTTTATCCTCAATTTTTCATTTTGTTCTATGCCTGCGGGGATTTTTATATCAAATGTTTCGCCGTTGTATGAAAGCTTGTGTTTTCCGCCCAAAATCGCCGTCTCAAAAGGTATGGTTATTTTGGCGTTAACATCAAGGTCTTGCTGCATATTGTCAAAACCTCCAAATCCGCCGAAACCGCCTGCCCTGCCTCCAAAGCTTCCAAATCCGCCGAAACCGCCGCCAAAAATATTTCTTAAAATATCATTCAAATCAGCTCCGCCTTGCGAACTTGCAAAATCATGGAAATTTTGACCGCCGAACATATTGTCGCCATACATGTCATACTGTTTTCGCTTTTTCTCATCGCTCAATATCTCGTAAGCCGCGTTTATCTCTTTAAATTTATCCTCCGCGCCTACTTCTTTATTTATATCGGGATGATACTTTCTCGCAAGCCTTCTGTAAGCCTTTTTTATCTCATCGGCAGACGCGCTTTGAGCGACTCCCAAAGTTTCGTACAGACTTTTACTCACCTCTTTTTCTCCTAAAATTTTGTCGCTAATAATGCGTAAAATATTTATAGCGATTGTAGCATAAAAGTTTAGTCTAAGTCAATCAACTTTCAATTTTAGCGGCGTATTTACCACGCATTAACCTATTGCGCTTTATAATTTTTGCTCTAAAAAATCACTCATGTAAGGAGAAACAATGAAAAAAATCCTGTTGTTTTTATTTTTAAGCGATATATGGCTATGCGCCGAAACTATAAACATAGTTCAAGCGCCGAATATCACGCAAAGAACAAACCCTGCGGAGGGCGGCGTTATCTTATCGTATCATGACGCTATCAAAAATGCTAAAAAAAGTGTTGTTAATATCGCTACGACATCTACCGTTACGGTCAATAATCAGCTTGATTTGATGTTTAACGACCCGTTTTTTAGACAATTTTTCGGCGAAACGCCGCTTGCCAGACCTCAGGAGAGACAATCAACCTCTTTGGGTTCGGGAGTTATCATATCAAGCGACGGCTATATCGTTACAAATAACCATGTAGTAAGCGGCGCAGACGAAATAGTCGTAACGCTCTCCGATGGCGACAAAGAGTATAAAGCAAAAATCATAGGGCTTGATTCAAATACCGATTTGGCGGTCATCAAAATAGACGAGAAAAATCTCCAAACGATACCTTTTGCCAACTCCGACAATCTTCAAGAAGGCGATGTGGTATTTGCGCTCGGAAATCCGTTCGGTATAGGAAGCGCTATCACGCAGGGCATTATTTCCGCGCTCAACAAAAACCGCATGGGAATAAATAAATATGAAAATTTTATCCAAACGGACGCCTCCATAAATCCGGGCAATTCAGGCGGAGCGTTGATAGACAGCCGCGGCGCGCTCATCGGCATAAACAGCGCGATACTTTCCAGAAGCGGAGACAATAACGGCATAGGTTTTGCGATTCCTTCCAATATGGTCAGAAAAATCGCTTCGTCTCTTGCGGCAAAAGGCAAAATAGAAAGAGGTTATCTTGGCGTCAAAATAAACGATTTGACGGGCGAATTGAAAGAGATTTACACAAATAAAGAGGGCGCGCTAATAATGGGCGTGGAGGAAAAATCCGCAGCAGAAGCGGCAAAACTAAAAATAGGCGATTTAATCATCAAAATAAATAATACAAATATTAAAAATGCAAGCGAACTTGCAAACCTCATCGCCGATTTGAGTTCTGAGGAAAAAATCTCCATAACATATGAGCGAAGCAATAAAATACAAACCGTAAGCGTTAAACTTCACAAAACAGACGGCGATATCGCAGCAAGCAATGAACCCGACAAAAATATTATAGACGGACTTACGCTTGAAAATATAACAAACGCTTCAAAATACAATCTTCCGAAAAATATTAAAGGCGTATTGGTAACGAATGTCAAAGAGAATTCCAAAGCCGCAAAAGCGGGCTTCATAGCTGGAGATATTATCATACAGGTGGGCGAAACGGCAGTCGCTTCGATAGACGAGTTAAAAGCCGCCCTAAATAAAAACAAAGGCGCAAAAAAAGCCGTTTATCTGCAAAGAAGAAACGGCGTGGCGGTTATCGTAATAGAATAGTTTAAAGAAGGAGTTACCCTTTTTTTATGCTATAATAAAAAGAAATTGGACTTGCATGATAAATATACTGATGATAGAAGACGATACTGAACTTGCCGAGATATTGACAGAATATCTTGAACAGTTTGACATGAAGATTACCACCGTGGAAGACCCTTTTATAGGGCTTTCTACGCTTGATATTCAAAAATTTGACCTGCTTATTCTGGATTTGACGCTGCCCGGACTTGATGGGCTTGAAATGTGCAAAGAGATACGAAAACGGCACAATATCCCTATCATCATCTCTTCGGCAAGACATGACATAACCGATAAAGTTACCGCGCTGGAAAACGGCGCGGACGATTATCTGCCTAAACCTTACAATCCCATGGAACTTCAAGCGAGGATTAAAAGCCATTTGAGGCGGCGTGAAATTCGGCATGAAACATCGGCAGAAAAGGTCAAAGGCGATTTGATAGTTGACCATGACAGGCGCGTTGTAACATTTAAAAACAGCGAACTTGTTTTGACGGCGGCGGAGTATGAAATACTCTCGTATCTCATCAAAAAAGAGGGCGGAGTCGTGTCGCGCGAAGAGTTGATATACAACTGCGAAGCGATAAACGAAGAGAGCGCAAACAAAAGCATAGATGTCATAGTCGGCAGGATAAGGCACAAACTCGGCGAAGATACAAAACTTCCGCGTTATATACACGCCGTAAGGGGTATAGGATACAAGTATATTAAATGATAAATTTCAAATCCTCCATTTTATACACGATAACGCTTATCTTTTGCCTATCGGTGGCGAGCATTACGCTTGCATTTTTATACCTCATACAGCATGACAAGGAAAATTACACTGACGAACTCAACAATAAATACTCCTTTATAGCGAAAACTACGCTTTATCATTTGAATAATTTCATCACGGCAAAGCAGATGGAAGAGCAGATAAAAGATTATAAAATGCAAGAGATAACCGAGGAGCCGCTAAAAAGCGAGATTTTATCTCATGGCGAAGTGCTTGAAAAGATAGAGAGCAGCATCGGAGAAAGCTCTATCATTACATACAAAAAAAACAATTATCTCAATGCCGTCCGCGGCGATACAAATATACTTTTAAAAGACAGCGAATTTCAGCCCTATCGATATTACACCATGAGGGGCATATTCGGGCTTGTTTTGTTGATAGTCATTATCACATATATTTTAATTGTCAAAAAAATACGCCCTTTGAAAAAATTAAAACAACAGATAGACAGATTTGCCGAAGGGGATTTTGAAACGCCGAAAATGCAAAGCGGGACAGATGAAATATCCGAAGTCGCCAACGCTTTTTACACATCTGTAAATCATATCAAAAAACTAAACCACTCGCGTCAGCTTTTTTTGCGCAATATTATGCATGAACTAAAAACTCCGATAACAAAAGGCCGCATAATAGCCGAAATGACGCAAAACGAAAAGCAAAAACAGCGGCTCGTTGCCGTATTTGAACGGCTTGAGACAATGATAAATGAATTTGCGTCTATTGAAAGTATAACTTCGGGCATGGAGCTAACAAACATCGGCGCTTACAGGCTTATAGATATATTTGACGAAGCAATTGATTTGGCGATGGCAGAAAGAAACAGTATAAAATTTTGCATAAGTAAAGATTTAAACTTAAATGTTGATTTTAGACTATTTTCTCTGGCTATTAAAAATATGATAGATAATGCCATTAAATATTCGCCCGACAAAAGCGTAACGATAGATGTAAATGAAAATAGTATCAAATTTATCAGTTTGGGAGAGCCGTTGAAAAAAGCGTTTGAGTATTATCTCGCGCCGTTTGCGCAAGGCGGCGGTAAAGCCAATGGTTTGGGGCTTGGGCTTTATATCGTTGATAATATCATAAAGGCTCACAAAATCAATTTCATATATCGTCATGAAAACGGCGAAAATATATTTAGCTTTGAAAGCTTGGAGATACTTTACTGATTTTTACTGCGTAAATTTTAATTTACGATGAGGCTGCACGGACAATCTTAATACCGCTGCTGCCCGCAAAGCATTAACTTACAGTCTTAGATAATTCTTGACATTTAAGCCTCGCGCTTGTTTGTAGAGCTTGCAGTAACTGTTTTTTTGATAAATCAAACGGCAATGCCCATCAGACATTGCCGCCAAACTTTATCTTACCGCAGGACTAAATGCAAAGAACAATACTAATGTTTTTATTCCCGTATTTTTGATAACATGCGTCATACCTTGCGGCGCTTTAAAAGCATCTCCCGCCTTTATGGCTTTCCATTCGGTATCGTCCAAAAATTCCCCGCTGCCGCATAAAAAAATTCGGAACTATTCTCATGAGTATGCGGTGCGATCTGAAAACCGAGAACTATATTTACTTCCAGATTGTTGATACATGCGCCGTCGTCTTTACCGTAAAAGTGTTTCATAAACACGCCCTCTTGTGTCGGATGCTTTACAAAATTAGCATCAACTTTTAAATTGTTTGGCATGTCAAACTTTTTTAAAAAGTGGATTTTTTGTCTTGCCTTACTCGTTTCGCAGAGTATTTAATATATCAACTTCCGTAGCTTTTTTCGCAGGATACCATGACGAGAGCGCGACGATGGCAAGCGCGCCGACTATTATCAAGCCAAAATCAACAAACGAAAGCTCCAGAGGCAGTTTTGTACTGCCATATACATCGGCGGGTAATTTCACTATGTCAAAAGAGCCAAGCAAAAACAGCGCTATGCTTCCGAGTAAAACTCCAAATACGATGCCGCCGCAGCCTATAACCATACCAAGCCCGAAAAAGCTCTTTTTTATCTCTTTGGGCGTAGCTCCCAAAGAGAGCAGAAGCGCTATCTCCTGACGGCGGTTCATAACTGTCATGAGTAAAGAACTCATGATATTAAGCGAAGCGACCAGAATTATCAGCATCAACACTATAAAAAGCGCCCTTTTTTCAAGCTCAAACGCAGAGAAAAAATTGCCGTTTTGCTGCCACCATCCGATAGCCGCCAATCCCGAAGGAAGCGCATCTCGTATAGCTTCTATATCTTTTGTGGGATATTTTGAATACACATGTATGCCGTCATATTCGCCCTCTTTGTAGTCAAGCCTTTTTGCAAGTCCGGAAATAGGCGTAAACATGTATGTTTTGTCGTAATTGATAAGTCCTGAGGTAAATTCTGCTTTGTACGTAAAACTTTTCATCTTCGGCATCAGCGCAAGCCCGCCCGGGTCGCCTTGCATGAAAACAATCGTTACTTTGTCGCCCTCGCTTAGCAAAAGCTCTTCTTTTATCCCATGTCCTGTTAAAATGTCAAATTCATTTAAAGTTTGATTGTCGCTCAATGCTTCGGCAACAACGCTGTTTACGCTTTTTTCATCTTCAAAATTAACGCCGAAAATCAACCCGCCTTCAAATTTTTGCCCTCTTTTTATCATGACCTGCGAAAAGATATAAGGGCTGAATTTAAGCTCTGGAAAACGGCTTTGCAGCAATTCCAAATCACTTTTGCCAACGCTTCGCGAGCCGCCGAACGGCATAATAGTTATGGGGTAATTCATGGCAAAAAGTTTCCGCTCAAACTCTTTCATCATACCGTTCATTATCGCCATCGCGACCATAAGCACCATAAGCCCCACCATGACGCCCACAAACGCCAAAACCGCACTCACGGTGATAAACGGCTGCGACTTGTCAAAACGCAGGTATTTTTTGATGAGATATCCGCTTACGCTGCTCATATTTAAGCTAACAATCCCCGTTTTGGTCCGCTTTTGCCGCAGCAAAATTTATATTTTTTACCGCTTCCGCATGGACACAAATCATTTCTGGCTATCTTTTTATGAACCGCTGTGCTGTTAAGCTGTTCGTTTCCATGTTTGAGTTTCACATCGTCTGCCGCGTTTTCCATCTCTTGGAGTATTCTCGCGGCTCTTTGCTCCTCTTCGGCTTTATTGTCTCTTAACTGCACAAGTTGAAGCATTTTAAAACTCTCGCTTCTTATGCGCCCCACAAGCTCCACAAAAAGCCCGTAACTCTCTTTTTTGTACTCTGTCAAAGGATCTCGCTGATTGTAGCCGCGAAGTCCGATGCCCGTTTTTAATATATCCATCTGATAAAGGTGTTCTCTCCATGCCGTATCAAGCACCTGCAAAGATAAAATCTTCTCTATCTGCTCTTTTTGCGCCGCATCCACAACGGACATTTTTTTCTCATAATCCGCTTTTATGCGCTCATATACGGTTTCGTAAAGTTTATCGCTTTCAAACCCGTTTAAACTCTCTTTGTCAAATATGCAGTTTATCTCTTCTTTCAATGCCGTAACAAGCTTTTCCATATCATACTCTTCTTTTGGCGCGCCCTCTATCGCTCCAACGCGGAACATCAAATCCTGCACATAATCAGCGCGAAGCTCATGGGAGCGTTTGTTCATGTCAAGCGAATTTCCAAGCAATTCGTTTCTGAAATTATATATAGTTTTTCTCTGTTCATTTGCCACATCATCATACTCCAAAAGGTGCTTTCGCGCTTCAAAATGCATGCTCTCCACCTTTTTTTGCGCATTTTCGACCGCTCTTGTAACCATTTTAGACTCTATGCTCTCGCCCTCTTTAATGCCGAGTTTTTCCATGATAACTTTTATCCTGTCCGAGCCGAAAATCCTGAGAAGATTATCTTCAAGGCTCAGATAAAACCTGCTTTTTCCCGGATCTCCCTGCCTGCCCGAACGACCGCGCAATTGATTGTCAATCCTGCGGCTCTCATGCCTTTCGGTGCCTATGATATAAAGTCCGCCGAGAGATTTTACTTCATCGTTTATCTTTATATCAACGCCGCGTCCCGCCATATTTGTAGAAATAGTAACGGCTCCCTTAACGCCCGCTTCTGCGATAATCTGCGCCTCTTTTTCGTGATTTTTCGCATTCAAAACAGAGTGCGGAATTTTAGCCTTTTCAAGCATGGAGTGCAGCAATTCGCTTTTTTCTATGGACGCCGTTCCGACAAGCACGGGCTGCCCTTTTTTGTGCGAAGCTTTTATGTCGTCAATAACCGCTTTGAACTTTTCAGCTTCGCTTTTATAGATAAGATCATTGTAATCAAGCCTGACAATAGACACATTTGTAGGTATGGATATAACATTGAGTTTGTAAATCTGCGAAAACTCGGTGGCTTCTGTCTGCGCCGTACCCGTCATGCCTGCTAATTTTTTATATGAACGGAAATAGTTTTGAAATGTTATATCCGCCAAAGTCTGGGATTCGTCTTGAATTTTTACATGCTCTTTTGCTTCAAGCGCCTGATGAAGCCCTTCGCTAAAACGCCTGCCTTCGCTGAGTCTTCCCGTGAACTCGTCCACTATGACTATCTCCTCGTCTCTTACGACATAATGCACATCTTTTTCAAACAGATAGCGCGCTTTTAAAGCTTGGTCTAAGAGGTGCGACAGTATCGCATTTTCAAGGCTGTACAAATTATCAACGCCAAAAAGTTTTTCAGCTTTTGCGATACCAGCTTCGGTTATCAAAATAGCTCTGTTTTTCTCATCAACCGTAAAATCCTCGTCTTTAACAAGTTTTTTTGCGACACTGTCGGACACTTGGTAATTTTCGAGCTTTCTGCCCGCTCGCCCCGAAATGATAAGCGGCGTTCTGGCTTCGTCTATGAGGATAGAATCCACTTCGTCCACTATGACGAAATTATGCCCTCTTTGGACTTTATCATCAAGCGAATATTTCATATTGTCGCGCAGATAGTCAAACCCAAATTCGTTATTTGTGCCGTATGTTATATCGGCGTCATACTGCTCTTTTTTTAGCTTTTCGTCATAAACGCCTGAGAGTATCACGCCTACGCTCAGCCCTAAAAAGTTATAAATTTTCCCCATGTCGTTCGCATCGCGCTTAGCAAGATAATCGTTCACAGTTACGATATGAACGCCTTTGCCCTCCAAAGCATTCAAAACCACAGGCAGAGTCGCGACAAGCGTTTTACCTTCGCCCGTTTTCATTTCCGCGATATTGCCGTCATGCAGTACAAGACCTCCGATAAGCTGCACATCAAAATGCCTAAGCCCGGTAGTTCGCACGCTCGCCTCTCTTGTGATGGCAAAAACATCATTCAGCACATCGTCCAAACTTTTCCCGCCAAGCTTTACGCTTTCTCTAAAAACAGCAAATACCGCCTTTAATTCGTCATCGCTCATAGCCTGATATTTCTGCTCCAAATCATTTATCGCGGTTATGCGTTTTGCGTATTTTTTAACTTCGCGCTCATTTTGAGTACCGAAAATCTTTCCTAAAAAACTTAACATGAATATGCCTTTTTTATAAATAGAATGCGGATTTTAACATACTTTTGGTATAATTTACCTTTATTAAACACAAAGGGGCTTCCATGCGTTTTTTTACGCTTTTACTGCTTTTCACTCTTTTTTCAAATGCCGACGACAACGCGCTCAAAAGTATATCAAGCGACTTTATACAGACTATCAAAAGCGTTGAAAACGATACGATAAAATACAGCGGAAGTTTTCAGGCAATGAATGAAGGGGACAATAATTTTGCTTTGTGGAATTACAAAACGCCGATAGTAAAAACGATATATTTTATCAATAACGATGTTATTATTTTGGAGCCTGATTTGGAGCAAGCCGTCATAACAAGCGTAGCGGAAATGCCCGATATTTCGCAGATTTTAAGCGAAGCCGTAAAAACTAACAAGCTAACTAACAAAGCGGTAACAACAAATATTCAAGATATAAATTACACGATTTCGTTTCAAAACGGCACGCCTATAAAAATCGCCTACACAGACGCATTGGACAATAAAATAGAGATACTTTTGCGCAACACGCTTTTAAATATCAACATAGACAAACTTACATTTAGAGTCAATATCCCGCCAAATTACGACGTGGTGAGGTATTGACAGGTTTTTGATTTTAGCAAAAAAGAGATTCCGCCATGCAGTTTTGTACACATGCACAGGAATGATAAAAAATAAGCTCATTCCTGCAATCGCACAACAAGCAAAATTCATGCGCTTATCATGATACCTGTTCTATCATTCTTGGAACAACTACATAGGGTATAAGTTCTCTAAATCTTCCTCTGCCCTCACAGATAGTTGAACCGCCGCCGTTCATTTTTGCAAGTAAACTGATAAATTTTGCAAAATTCTTTTTTTAAGAAGCGGATTTTTTTGTTCCGCTTTTGCCTGAACAACGCAGACAGGCTTTAATTCCCCGCTTTGCGTTATTTGAAGCGTTGCTGCCTTCGGATCTCCGTTACTCCAAAGATATTTGTTGTCATATTCAAAATAATATTTTCCTTCATATTTAACGGACTTATTTGAGCGGTATCCAAAAGCTTAATTGTTATATTTTCCAATTTGTCTATTTTTGTTATATTGCCCTCGGGAGATATTTTTATGCCTTTGGCTGTCATGTCCCGTGCCTCTTTGTAGCTTTTCAAACTGTAAAGCATATCCTCAGGCAATAGAGCCGATTCATAGCGTTCAATCCAGCTTAAACAGCAAGACCAAAATAAGTTTAAAAGGTTTCAAATTATGAAATATTTTAATTAATAATAAAAAAGTTTTAAAGTGGTAAAATTAAACAGAGGAGTTAGATATGAGAAAAATAATTTTATTAGCATTGTCGGTTTCTTTTGCGTTCGCGCTTAACGCAAGTAAAGATGAAAACGAAGCCCTTTATAAAAACCTCCACACGCGCCAAATTCAAATAGACAAAGACAAAGCTCTCTCGGACGATATGGACGGTTGCTTAGACGATATGAACGGCACGGCTTGTTTTTATGTCGGCAGGGAACTTGAAAAAAGGGGGGATGAACTTGGTATAGTGCGCGCGTTTTACCAAACGGGGTGCGAATTAGGGGATTTGTTTTCTTGCCAAAAAGCATGCACTCTGAGCGGGAGCGGTAAATATTGCCAAATCAAAGATAAAATTATTAAAAAAAAATATAACCTTTAATCGGGGAGTAATCCTCCCCTATTTTTTATCTTCTCTGAATTTAATGCTTATATTGTTAGCATACAATTCTTTAATAAGCCGCCTGTATTTAATCCCGCCCAACATAAGGTCAAGCTTCACGGGGCAACGCATTCTGTAAGCCTTTACCGTTTGATAAGACATGCCTAAAATCTCCGCAAGCTCTTTAAGGCTTGGTTTCAGAGAGAAAATAAATTTATCTACTTTTCCCATTCGTACACCTCCAATCTTATGGCGAATTTTTGTAATATTCCCAAATATCCAAAACTTTTACCTTTAAAGCAAGGTAATTGGGCGGTCAAAGCTAATCGCCCTTGTTTTTTATAATACATATTACGAAGGTCTCGGATAGCGTTAAGCGTATCCACGCTACTATAATATTTATTAACATGCCACTCTTTAATTTTGAAAATGAATTTTTGAATAAGCTCATTTTCTAAAACGCTCTCTTCAAATTCACGCAGGCTTATCTCGCCCGCATCTAATTTATCCAACAAATCAAATATTTGCATTTTAAACCCTTGTTATTATTGGCGCGGGTAATCCTATGCGCTCAATAGTGTGCCTATCTATCCACTCTCTATATAGATAGCGAAATTCACCATCGTCATCTGGGATATCCGCGATACGATATATATCAGTATCGGCTGGGATATAATATTTTGCAAGCGATTGCCCATCTTTTTGATAGGCATGTGGCTGGAAATTTTTTCACTAAGCGTAGAAGCTTTTTCGCAGTCAAAACTTGGATATGCCGCCGCCGCGCAAACCATCAAAATGGCAATAAAAATAGCTCTCATGAAGTATGTCTTTGTAAAAATTTACAAAGTTTATTATATTATAAAATTAATTTTTAATCATAATACTTTTTATATTGCCGTAAAATTCTTTAACTCTATCGTCTGTCCGCACGCAGCGTTTCAAATATGCGTCAAAATCGTCCCGCGAATACATAATATATAGATTTTTTGCGCTCACAGCGCGGCTTACGGCAACATAAAACTGGCTGTTTTCAAATATATTGTTTATATCGCAGATGAGATTTTCTATGCTCATGCCCTGCGATTTGTGGATAGTTATCGCGTACGCAAGCTTGATCGGAAACTGCTTTATGGAAGCAAGCGTTTTACTCTTTATCTCCCCTCCTTCCAAAATATTTTCGTACAAGGCAAATTCGTACCGCTCTACTTTTATAAGCTCATGTCCTTTTTCTATCAGTAGATATTCGTCAAATATGCCTCTTACGATGCCGCGCTCGCCGTTATAATATCTGCCCCATTTATTGACGCAAAAGAGTATGTATGCGCCGACTTTGAGTTCAAGACTTAATGGGACATTCAGTGATTTGAGCCAGCTCTCAATCCTGTTTTGGCTAAGACTCTTCTCATGCAGGGTAAATTCGGCTTCCAATATGCGCAGTTCGCTTTCTATTCCGCCAAGCCGCTCTTTGTTCATTTTATCAACTTCGTAATTTCTGCCGAACAATATGGTAGTCTCCAAAAGCATTACGGCTTTGTTTTGCCTAAGATTTTCAAAAAAGAGTATTACTTCTTCGTTTATTTCGCCTTTACGCACTCTGTTTAGTATATAAAAAAACCGTTTGTCGCTTGTCCTTTTGGGAGTCGTAAGTTCTAAAATTTTGGGATTGTAACTCTTCCATGCACTGCTTTCAAACGCGTAAATCTCATCGCCGAACAAAGAGCCGCCGTCAAATTCGTCCTTTTTTCGTATCGGCGGAAGCTGGAAAAAATCCCCCACAAAAAGTATAGAACCGCGAAAAGCCGAAGCGTTCAGCCTGTATCTTATCATCTCCATCAAAGAGGCGGAGACCATAGATATTTCGTCTATTATCAAAAGGTCTGTGTTTGACAAAATGCCGTACAACTCTTTAAGCCGCTTTTTATTTTTGTCGTATCTTAAAAGCTCTTCAGTGTTTTTGCAGATGCCGAACGCGAAAAAACTGTGTATCGTCTGCCCGCCTATATTTACCGCGCTGATACCCGTACTGCCGAGTACTACGACTTGTTTTTTGTCATTTTTATATCTCTCTATAAGCCGCGCCGTCAGATAACTTTTGCCCGTACCGCTGCTGCCTGTTAAAAAAAGATGGTCGGTTTTCAGTATCTCTTTTGCAATTTCAAGTTCTTTCACGACTTGCCTTGAGTAATTTTTTGGTATTATACACAAAAGATTTTATTTAAAGGCAAAATATGGCAAATAGAAAAAAGTCTCCTGCGGCAAAAAAACAGCAGCAAAACGCAAAAGCTCCGACAAAAGAGGCAAATGCCGCCGTCAAAACGCCCGAAAAAAAAGATGATGCCGTAATACCCGAAGTTCAAGGCGGCAGAACAAAGGTTAAAATGCATGCGAAAAAAGACAATACAAATCGCGAGCATTCCTTTTTCGGCGGCATAGAAGCGGCTATACTTTACGGCGCGGTAATGATTTGCGCGGCAGGATTGTTGGCCTATGTAGTATTTTTTAAATGATTTTGCGCTATTTTCAGAAAATTTTAGCGGCTTTTGCCGTACTCTGCGCGGTGTTTTTTTTAAGCGGCTGCGGCGTTAAAAAGCCGAATTTGACACTTATTTTAAAATATGAACAAAACGCTTCGGCGCTTCCTGACGCTCCGATTTTGGCAGAAGACGACTTAAATATCTACAAAGAGGCGTATTTTAAAAAACAGTTTGCTCCATGGGAAAGCAAAAAACTTAGAAATGCTCTCAAAGAAGCCGCATGGGGGCTTGGATTTGTAAACGCAACGCGGATATTTATAGGCGAAAACCGTCTTGCCGTGAGCAACAAAACGCTTCAAAATATACTTGAACAGACAAATTTTGACGCGTACGGCGCTGTGCTTCAACATGCGATAACAACGCAGGAAAGCCACCTGCGCGTACTGCCGACAGATAAACCGCTGTTTGCTAAAAAAGAGAATGACGAGAGCGGTTATCCGTTTGATTACATGCAAAATTCTCTGCTGGGCATCATGCAGCCGCTGTTGATTTCACACTATTCAAAAGACCTTGCATGGGCATTTGTAGAGAGCGCGTTTGCGGCAGGCTGGGTAAAAACAAGCGAAATAGCTCTCATGGACGCTCAACTTACGGCAAAGATAAAAAACGCCGATAAAATTATCATCACAAAAGACAATGCGCCGCTTTATTTTGAAAACGGACTTTTTGCGCACTATATAAAAATGGGGGCGGTTTTGCCTCTTTCAAAAGACGGCGGAGAAAACTACAAAGCTTTTATCGTCATTTCAGACGCTTTTAAAAATGCCAAAGAAGCCGTCATAACGGTAAGCAAAGAGTACGCCGCGCCGTTTCCTTTGGAATTTAACGAAACGACAGTCAAAAAAGCCGTAAGCGAACTGCTCGGAGAAAATTACGGCTGGGGCGGGCTTTATAATAATAGAGACTGTTCCGCGACCACAAAAGACTTTTTTTCGCTCTTTGGCGTTTGGCTTCCGCGAAATTCATTTTCGCAAAAAAGCTCTTCCATTTTCATGGATATATCAAATTTAACCGCCGCGCAAAAAGAAGAAGCATTGATAGAGTTCGGAACGCCGTATTTGACGCTTGTTTATATGCCCGGACATATTATGCTTTATATCGGCGAAAATGAAGGCAGAGCGCTTATCATGCATAACATTTGGGCAGTTACAAACAGCAAGGATAAAAAATTTCTGATTGGAAAGACAATTGTTTCAGACCTTTTTATAGGCGAAAATCTGCCCGACATGGAGCATAAAAATCTACTTATCGGTAAAATACAAAGCTTTAGCGTATTTGCGCCCAAAGAGGCAAAAGGAAAAATAAAGCTTTTGAAAGCTTATAAAGAGAGCATATCGTCCATAAAAGACAATCTCGTGTATTTCAAAAACGGCAAAACGCTTCCTTTTGACGATAAAAATGGTAAAACTTATGAGGAGATACTCCAAAATGCAGATATTCAAGACCAGTTTTATGAAGTTTATATGAAAGGCGCGCTTGATAAATTTCCCGTAAACGACGCGGGCAGGATACGAAACAATGAATTTTTGAAAGCTCTTTACGGCGAAAGCAAAGAAGAGGTAGAAAACAATCTCGTAAGCGTTGCATGGCTGCCTTCGTCCGCCAATATATCCTTGCGTTTTAACAAAAATAACGGCGCGGCGCAGGCTTTGCAAGCCGTTTCAAATGAACTTGACAAACTCGACAAAAAATATTTGAAATATCTGAAAAATCCCGCAGGAACTTACGAATACAGAAATATAGCCGATACGAACAGGCTTAGCATGCATGCGTTTGGAACAGCGATTGATTTGGATATAAAGTATGCAAACTATTGGCTTTGGGACAAAAATACCAAAAGACAATACAAAAACTCCCTGCCGCAGAAAATAGTGGATATTTTTGAAAAACATGGCTTCATTTGGGGCGGAAAGTGGCTGCATTACGATACGATACATTTTGAATACAGACCCGAATTGCTTTAAGGAGCGGCATGAGAAAGATTTTAAAGATGAAACTTTTAAGTTTTGCTCTTTGCGCTGCGAGCATGCTTGACGCTTCGCAGTTAAAATCAGACGAATTCGTATTGTTTATTCCAAGCATAGCGTATGATTTGGACGATCAAACGATAGCGGCGGAGGTAAAAGCGTTCGTATATGAAAAAGAGCGGCGGCTCGGCGTTACTTCGGCATTTGCGGCTTTGCTCGGTATAGATATGGACGCATTAAGCCAAATAGAAAAGGAGAGGCTGTATGAGAGAAGCGCGCTTTTCAGAGTAGATTATGAAAGCAGTAAAGAGTTTTTTATAAAATTTGAAAATGCCGTCATACAAAAAATGCCGCAAACCAAAGACGGCAAAAGCGCTAAAACTTTTAAACTGCAAAAACCGCTCAATCATAAAATAAATTTTGAGCTTCATAAGCCGATAAATGCGGCAAAGAGCTTTGCGCTATACGCTAAAAACCAAGGCGTTTCGGCTGTTTTTGACATAGACGATACGATAAAAAATTCAAATGTGCTTGACAAAAAAGCGCTG
The DNA here is from genome assembly GCA_031284315.1 of Campylobacteraceae bacterium. Classification (GTDB taxonomy): domain Bacteria; phylum Campylobacterota; class Campylobacteria; order Campylobacterales; family Campylobacteraceae; genus JAIRKW01. The sequence continues at coordinate 84,845 of JAITAB010000026.1, read as the reverse complement.
CTTGCAAATACATTTTTAAACGAATACGAAACGGTTGAGGGCATACAAAAGATATTTGAGCTTGTGCAAAATCTGCGCGCGGACGCTTATCATTATGTATCGGGAAGCCCAGCGCAACTCTATCCTGAACTACAAAAGTTTTTTCATAAAAACAATATTCCAGAAGGAACTTTTCATTTAAGAGATACGACCGATTTAAATGACTTTATGCCGAGCAGGGAAGCTACGATAAAACACAAAAAAGAGAATATAGAAAAACTTTTCAAGTCATATCCGAAGCGCAAATTTATCCTTGTCGGCGACAGCGGCGAAAGCGACCCTGAAATTTACGCCGATTTGCAAAGAAAATATCCCGATAAAGTTTTGCTGATAATCATACATGATTTACAAAACAGCAACGGAACTTCAACGAAGCTTAAAGAGAACTTCAAAGGAGTTGATAAAAGCGTGCTTTTGTTTTTTTGATTTATTTTTTGTCACTCCTGCGCTTGGCAATTCAAATTAAACATGAAAAAACAAAATTGGAATGTTGCTTTTATCGTTTTTTCTGGATTGCCGCGGCGCTTCATGTCTTGCAATGTCTAAATGGAGATTGCCGCTCCATGCAAGCTTGCGTAAAAGCGTGCATGTATTTGCTTTTGATTTCGCGCGTTGGCAAGTTAAACTTTCATTTTGCGGATAAAATAACCTGCCTTCTATCGTTGCCGAGCGAAATACATGAACCATCTTTTGTCATTGCGAGCCGTTGCAAACAGCGCGGCAATCCGGAAAAATTTTCACTATTTCTGTCGCTCATGAAGCGCATCATCGCTTTTTATCATTCCTGCGCGTTTAGCAAGCCAAATTACATGGTTTTGAACATAAAAGAAAACGATAAAATATTTGTTCAGATGCTATTTTTACCTTCTATCATTTTTTAATTCCATATTTTGGATTCCATGCGCGGGAATGATAAAAGGGTTTTACATTCCTCATGATGTGTGTTTACCGCAAAAACTTGTCGTTCTAATGCAGAAATGACGGAAGGGTCTCTTGCATTTTTTTGCGATTGCGCTTTTTTGCAGAAATTTGCCATGCGAGAATAACTACATAATGCAGCGCCGTAAATTTTGACATGCGTAAAATTTACGGCAAACAGTATTTTTATAATTATCAATTTTAACGCGGCAGTTTTCGCAGTTTTCGCCTGAAAAGATAAATGGCGGCAAATATAGCTATTGTCCCGCTGCCCATGACAGAGTATTTGAATATTTCCAAACACTGCTCTTTGATTAATCTTCTATATTGAACGCAGCCGTATGTTTTTTTTGTTATAAAATCGCACGCTTTGCCGTAATAGCGCCACGCCTTGTCCTTGTTTTTGGACAAATCGTCGCGAATATCGCCAAGCGCGGCGCAGCCAAAACTCGCTTCGTCATTGCAGGTTTTTGTAAAAAGTTCAATAGCCTTTGAGATATTTTTCTCAACGCCCTTGCCCTCTTTATACATGTATCCAAGCTCATTACATTTAAGAAGTTCGCCCTCATCGCAAGCTTTTCCGAGAGATTTTGCAGCGTCTAAATACTATACCTTTTTTTGATAATCCCGTACATAACCGCAAGAGAGCATATAATCGTTCGCCGCGCATGTCTTTTTGAACCACTTCAAAGCCTTATAATAATCCGATACGATGGTTGTGTACTCTGTATATAAAAGATAGCAGCTATGCATATCGTCTTTGCCGCACGCTTTTTCGTAAAACTCAATTACTTTGGCTTCATTTTTCTCCACAATTTCGCCTGTCGAATATAACTTGGCGATTTTGACGCATGAGGCGGCGTTTCCCAAATCGCAGGCTTTTTCGTAAAGTTCAACCGCTTTGGAGTAATTTTGCTCAATATAAATGCCGTCAATATACATCATGCCAAGCCATGAACAACCGCCGCCGTACGATTTGCCTTGATGCCGTTGTATAAATATTCATAGTACATATACCCGACTTTATAGCAGCTATAAGCGTCTTTCAAATCGCATGCTTTTTTGTAAGCCTCCTGCGCCATTGCGTAGTTTCTTTGCCAATTAGGCGCGTTTTCGTATGATTTGCCAAGATTGTAGCAAGCCGAAGCATTGCCGTCGGCGCAATCCTTTGCATGCTCAACGCTTGCCAAAAGAGAGCCTGCAAAGCAAAGCAGCAAGTATTTTTCTCATGAAAGCTTATATTTCGGCAATTTTTTGCGCGTCAAATTCGCTAAGATTATCCTCCAAACTCTTTGCGTCATCGTCAAATTCAACATTTTCTATCCTGTTGAATTCGTCTGAGATTTTGGAAGTGGTTACGGATATCTCTTTGACATCTTTATGAACTGTATCTATATGTTTAGAAAGCTGTTCCCACCGCTCTTTGTAAAGTTTGAAATTTTTTGAAAGCTTCATCAGCTCTTCTTGAATCTTTTTAGCCTGCTCTTTGGTTTTTATATCTCTTACGACCGCCATTATCGTAGTTAAAAGCGCCATCAATGTCGTAGGAGACGCTATCCAGACGCTTTTTTGCCGCGCATAGTCAATCAAGCCCTCATGATAAGCGTTAATTTCGGCAAAAATAGCTTCAGCAGGCAAAAACAAAACAGCCAAATTTGAAGTTTCGCCTTTTATGATATATTTTGAAGCGATGTCGTTTATATGCCTTTTCAAATCGTTCCTAAAATCGCTCTGAAAACTCTTGTCTTCGCTCATTTTTCTGTAATTTTCAAGCGGAAATTTTGAATCCACGCAAATAAGCCCGACAGGCTCGGGAGCTTTGATAACGGCGTCGGCTATGCTTGAATTTGAAAGCGTAAATTGTATATCATACAAATCTCTTCTCTCTCCAAAAATGGATTTAAGTATCGCGTTTAACTGTACTTCGCCGAAAATTCCGCGCGTCTTTTTGTCAGTCAAAATGCTTTGCAAAGAGACTACTTCGCCGCTTAAATCCTCTATGGTTTTTTGTGCTTGATTTATTTTGGCGATACCGATTATTATCTCTTTAAATGTTTTGTCTATATTTTCAAAGCCGCTTTTCAGGCGGTTTTCGACTTTTTCGTTGATTTTTTCAAGCCTTTCGTCCACTTTTTTGGATAAATTCTCAAAATCTTTCGCGCTTTGAAGCTGCTGTTCTTTTAAAGACGCGCTTATTTTTTCGCCCAAATTTTCTAACTTTTCATGCAAGAATGTGTTTAGGTTTTTTTGCATGATTTCCAAAGAGGTTGATATTTTTAAAAACAGTTCGGCGTTTTTTTCTATCTGCTCTTGTACCGTTTTCGCGCTTTGAAGCTGTTTGGCGTCAAATGAGGATAGTTTTTCGTATAAAAATTCCCTCATTTTTTCCTGCTCCATCTGCCTTGAAAATTTCTCTTCGTCAAATATTTTAGCAACGGATTTGATATTGGCGTAAATAAAAACCAAAGCGGTTGCGCAGCAAAGCAAAATGCCGATAATGATAATACTCTCCATACTCATTTACTCTATCTCCAATGTATCCAATACTTTTTGTTTGAAGCGGATAATTTCTATCTTCTGTCTCAAATCGCGGTTTTCTTCCATGAGAATAGAATATTCGCTCCATAATGCGCTAATATCGCGGCTGTGGTAATATATCTGATTTTTGATATAAATCATCGGCAGCAGCAGTAAAAATCCCGCTATCATCGCCGCGTATGTGTAAAAAAGGAATTTCGCGGAGATATTTACCTCTTTTGGCTCTTCGCTTTCACTTTTTGCATTTAAGGCTATATCTCTGTAATCGTCTAAACTGTTTTTTTTATTCATGCAAGTCTCTTTTGATATGAAACGCCCTAAGTTTTGAACTGCGGCTTCTTGGATTTGCCTTTATCTCTTCAACGGTTGGTTCCAAAGCTTTTTTTGTGATAATTTCGCCAAGAGAGCGGTTATTGCCGCATTCGCAGCGTAGTATAGAAGGAGGACAAATGCAGGATCTTGCCCATGATTTGAATGTCTGCTTTACTATTCTATCCTCCAAAGAATGGAAAGAGATAATGCAAACTATGCAGTCGTTTATCCTGCTTTGCCTGATACTTTCAAGCAATTCTTCAAGTTCTTCAAGTTCTCTGTTTACTTCAATGCGTACCGCTTGAAATACCAGCGTTGCAGGCGAAATACTTCTGCCGTTTAAACGCCCTCTTCTCCCGACCAAATCCGCCAAAGTTTTAGCGTCTTTTATAGGGCTTTTTTCACGCGTATCACATATTAGTTTTGCTATTTTTTTGTACTCTCTAAGTTCGCCGTAATCTCTGAAAATGCGCTCCAATTCGTTTTTTGGATATTTGTTAATGACTTCATGCGCGCTTAAATTTTGAGTTTTATCCATGCGCATGTCAAGCTTTGAAGATTCAAATCCGAAACCTCTCTGCAAACTGTCAAGCTGAAGCGAAGAGACGCCGATATCCGCCAAAATACCTCGTATCGGCAGCCGTTCATATTTGCTTATAATGCCGCTGAAATTTTTATGCTCTATCGTTACTCTGTTTCCAAACTCTTCAAGCCGTTTTTTTGAAAATTCCACAGCTTCTTCGTCTCTATCGCAGCCTATCGCATGCAAAGAGCCGTTTTGAGTTAAAAGCGCGTGCGTATGTCCGCCGTAGCCAATCGTGCAATCTATCAAATATCCCTCTTTTACAGTTTCAAAAACACTCTTTACCTCATTTAGCATGACAGGTATATGCGGAATTTGCAACAATTTGCCCTCTTGCGAATTTTTAGGATATAATACACAATTTAGCTTTCAAAAAGGTTGAATATTAATGCAAAACTACTTGGTAAATGAGTTAAGCGAAATTTCGCTCTCCATGTTTAGGAAAAATTTTTTCGGCATCTATCATGGTTCCATATCCGCGCGGACGGAGCAGGATAGATTTATCATCAACAAAAAAAACGCGATTTTTGATAGAATCGGCGAAAATTCACTGGTAGAACTCTATTCAAAAAAAGATTACCGATGGAATGACGCAAGCATTGACGCATATATACATCTTGGCATATATTCGAATATCAGCGAAGCAAAATATGCATGTTACGCGATGCCGCCATATACGATAGCATATTCACTAAACCACAACAATATCATTCCAAAAGACTATTTCGGACTTATGCTAATAGGCAAAACCAACATTTACGACCCAAAACAGTTTGACGACTGGTACGAAAGAGCCGATGTGGAGATATACAGATACTTTATGGAAAAAAACACTAATATAATGGTTATTAAAGGCTACGGCGTTTTTGCATACGACCGCGATATACACAGTATGGCAAAAAATGTAGCTTTGATAGAAAACACATGCAGGGTTTTGCTGCTTTCAAAAGATGAAAAACAGTTGTAAATTTTCAAAAACAGAAAACAAACTAACAGTTTCACTAACAAAATTGCATTTTCTTAATAAAAAAACGCAAAGAAAAGCCTATTTTAAGCTATTTTAAACACTTTTCAGTGTACAATCTAACAGATTTAGTTTGTTATTGAAAGGACATTTTCTATGATTACATGGATGCAGCGCCACAAAAAATATTTGATAATAACGGTTTGGATTAGCGTTATAGCTTTTGTAGGCGCGGGTTTTATAGGCTGGGGAACTTATGATTTCAATCTTACGAGGTCGTCTTCTGTCGCAAAAGTAGGCAATCATGCGATAAGCAAACAAGCATTTCAGAAAACTTATGAAAATTATTTTGATTATTACAATTCAAGATTTTATAACGGAGAATTGACGCAGGAGTTAGCAAGAGATATTGGCTTGGAAAAATTCGTTTTGGAGATTTTGATAAATGAGTCAGTACTTCTCAATCTTGCCGATGAATTCGGCATAACTGCATTGGACAGCGATGTCATGGAGCTTATAACTACGGATCAAAACTTTCAAAAAAACGGCGTTTTTGACAAAGAGACCTATTATCAGCTGCTGCAAACGAATGGATTGAAACCTGAAACTTATGAAAATACGCTTAGAAATCAGATAATTCTCTCAAAACTATCCAAAATACTTACGGATTTTCCCGCAGCTAAAATTGAAAAAGAGATTTTAGGCTCTGCCATGTTCATGGAAGATAAACTCTCTATTGCCGAAGTTACCGTCAGCGACAGCGAGATTAAAATAGACGAGAATGAGGTAAAAACATATTGGGATATGAATAAAAACAATTTCTTGACGGATAAAATTTACCATTTTGAAAGCATTTTTATACCGCTTTCCAATGATAAATTAAGTGAAGACGACCTTAAAGCCTATTATGAAGAGACAAAATATTTCTATAGAGACAGCGAAGATAACCCGAAAGAGTATGCGGCGGTAAAAAAAGATATTGAGAAAGCTTTAAAATTTGAAAATGCCAAAAAAAATGCGCTTTTAATCCGTCTCTCTTACAAAAACGGAAATATAACGGCGGACAAAAATATAACGGTTAAAGCCTCAAGCGGCGAATACAACGCATCACTTTTTAGCGACGCAAGCGAAGGGACGATTTTACAGCCAATTCAAAAAGAGAATGGGTGGGAAATTTTGAAACTTGTCAGTGTGGATTTGCCTGCCGCGCAAACATACGAAGAGGCAAGAGCGCAGGCGGCTGATATACTTAAAACAAACAAAAGAATGGAGCTTTTGACGCAGAAATCGCTCGCGAGAATGGAACTTTTCAAAGGGCGCAATTTGGGATTTGTAACAAGGGACGAGGGTAATATTACGGGGCTTACAGCCGAGCAGTCAAAGCAGTTTATCAATAGAGTATTCGCCTCCAAAGAAAAAAGAGGTTATGTGATACTCGGCGATAAGGCGTATTTATATGCCATTTTGGAGCAAAAACTGCCAGACGAGAAGAAGATTGCTGAAAATGACGCAAATCTTGAAGATGCAATTAAGCAAATCAGAAGTTCGGAGATGCAGCAAAAACTTATAGAAATGCTCAAACCCCGATATGAAATTGAGCAATACTAAAAAAGGATAGTGTTCATGACAATTTTAGGCATTGACATAGGTTCAACCAAAATTTGCGCTATCATTGCCCAAAAAAGCGATGCAAGCGATATAAAGATACTCGGCGTAGGCATCGCAAGATCGCAAGGCTTGAAAAAGGGAATTATAACCAATATAGACCTCGCTTCAAAATCCATCAAAAGCGCTATCATGGAGGCTAAAAGAGCCGCTGGAATGCAGTTTGAAAGAGTTATTGTCTCTGTTTCAGGCTCTTATGTCAAAAGTATGGACAGCGGCGGTATCGTAAATATACCAAACCGCGAAATAGGCATACAAGAGATAACGCGCGCCATACAGGTGGCTGATTATAATGCCGCGATACCGCAAGAACATGAAAAACTGCATGTACTGCCGTATAATTTTATCGTGGACGGACAAGAATTCATAGAAGACCCGCTTGGCATGAACGGCAGCAGGCTTGAAGTGCAGGTGCATATTATCACTGCGCAAAAATCCTCTTTGACAAATCTAAAAAAAGCTGTCAAACTCGCAGGCATTGAGATAGACAATTTAGTATTAAATAGCTATGCTTCAAGTATCGCGGTATTGGGATATGACGAAAAGGAGCTTGGCGTTGCCGTTATAGATTTGGGCGGCGCTACATGCAACATGGCGATACATATAGGAAATTCCATTCGCTACAATGATTTTTTAAGCATCGGTTCAATAAATATAACAAACGACCTCTCCATGGCGCTTCATACGCCGCCGATGTCTGCCGAGGAGACTAAAATCAAATACGGTTCTTTGAAAACTGCGCCTAACGAATTGATAAAACTGCCCATTATCGGCGATGAACACTCGCTGCATGAAGTCTCTTTGGAGATGGTTTCAAAAGTAATATGCGCAAGAACGGAAGAGACTTTGGAGATACTCGCCAATTCGCTAAACAGATGCGGTTACAAAGACAAAATCGGCGCAGGAATAGTCCTCACAGGCGGCATGACAAAACTTGAAGGCTTGCGCGACCTTGCCAATGCGATATTTGGCTTGCCTGTGCGCATAGCCAGACCAAAAGAGATGGAAGGGTTGTTTGAGATTTTAAGAGATCCCGGATTTTCTGCGGCAGTGGGACTGGCGCTGTACGGCAGTGGACAGTTTACGCCTTATGAGATTGATTCTAATAAAAAATTGCGATATAAAAACGAAATACTCGAAGAGGGTAAAAATATAAATATTTTGGGGTCTGAAGAAGAGGAAACCGAGACGCTCTCAAGAGATGATATACGATTGGAAAAAAATAAAAAAATTTTTGACGATATCAATAAAAAGCCAAATCAAGTTGCGGTGTTTTTTAAAAATTTATGGCGCCGCTTAACACAACTATTTTAAGGGGAGATGATGAGCAATTTTAAAATTGAAGAGACAAAACATGTCTATGGCGCAAAAATAAAAGTCATAGGAGTCGGCGGCGGCGGCGGTAATATGATTAACCACATGGCAAGAGAAGGCATCAAAGGAGTTGATTTGATAGCCGCCAACACAGACGCACAAGCTCTTGATATTTCTCTTGCGACCGTAAAAATTCAGCTCGGAGAGCGAAAAAACAGAGGGCTTGGCTCGGGCGGTAAACCTGATATAGCAAGAGAATCAGCCGAAGAGAGTTACGAAGAGATAAAAAGCGCGTTAGAACATGCCGATATAGTATTTATTGCCGCTGGACTTGGCGGAGGCACTGGCACAGGCGCATCTCCCATAGTAGCCAGAGCCGCTAAAGAGGTCGGCGCGCTAACCGTATCCGTAACGACAAAACCATTTTCATTTGAGGGTAAAAAAAGAATGCAGTTTGCCGAAAATGGTTTACATGAACTCAAAAAAGAGAGCGACTCCATAGTTGTGATACCAAATGATAAACTTTTAGATATTATACCCGCCACAGAAGGTTTTGAAGATAGCTTTAAAACGGTGGACAGCATTTTGTGCCGCGCTGTCAGCGGCATGAGCGGCGTTATCCTTTCCAAAGGCATTATAAATGTGGATTTCGCCGATGTGCAGACTATCATGAGCCATAGAGGCAAAGCGCTTCTTGGCGTTGGCGAAGGCACGGGCACAGATGCCGCAAATGAAGCCGTCAATAACGCGATACAATCCCCATTGCTTGACGATATGTCCATAAACGGCGCACTCGGCGCGCTTGTGCATTTTTACGCCCACCCTAAAAACTGCCCGCTTCGCAAAATTCAAGAAGCTATGGGTATTATACATGATGCCGCAAGCGCCGAAGCGGATATTATATTCGGCATAACGGCGGACGAAAGCCTTGAAAACGGATATGTAAGAGTAACGATAGTAGCCACAGGATTTGACAACAAAATCGTAGATATACCCGAAGTAAAAAAAGAGAGAACAGTATGGTTTGACAGCAAAAAAGCATCGGGCAGCGATATCGGTTACGCACAAGAAGAGTTTTTGGATACGCCTACAATTTTTAGAAGGCAGATGGATTGATTTACGCGCGGATTTATATCCGCGCACTCTATTTTAAAATTATCCAGATTCGCCTGAAAAACAGACCGACTTGCGAAAGTAAAATAACCTTCATCACTATTTCGCTCCACCCATGCATACTTCTAAATTCCGCACTTGAAGTTATCTCCGCGCCGCTTTTTTGGGCTTCCACTATATATGGCGTGAAATACAATACAAACGCCAGCGAAGCAAGCAGCGCGGCAAACAATATAACTGCGCTCGCAAAGTCATAATTTTTGATTTTGTACAGATATATCTCGTACGCCGTGATTAAAAGCATGCAAAGCATCAGCAAAACATTGAACTTCAAAAATATCTGCGTCATTAAAACGCCGCTTTGAAAATGGCTCAACACGCCTTCGCCCAAAAATGCGCTCGGAAAAAATATCACGGGCGCGGCAAGCATTCCGACCGCTATTTCAGCGCCTATGCAAAGTCCCAGCAGTAATAGATATGTTATAAAAAAACTCTTTTGCCATGATGATTTCATCTTTTATCCTTTTATGATAAAGCCTCTGTCAAGTCCGCTCAGGTCTCGATAAAAGCAGTAATTTTTTATACTATTGTCTTCAAAAAAACTCTTCATGCTCTCCTTTTGGTCGTATCCCATTTCGCATGCAAGCGCTAAAACGCCAAGCTTCTTTGCAAGTAAAACAATCTCTTTGAGTATCTCATCGCCCTGCTCTCCGCCAAAAAGCGCGATATGAGGTTCATTTAACACATGTTCTTCAAGCCTCTCTTTTTTTGAGATATACGGAGGATTTGAAACCAAAATCTGCGGCGCGCAAACTCCGTCCAAAAAAGTTGTCAAGTGAAATTTTATCCTGTCTTCAACGCCGAATTTTTGCGCGTTTAATTTGGCTAACTCTACGGCTTTTCGCGATATATCGGTAGCGTCTATTTGTATCTGCGGCGCTAAAAGAGCTGTCATTATGCTGATTACTCCGCTTCCTGTGCCGATTTCCGCTACTCTTGACGCTTTATACTCTTTAATGAGCTCTACGGTTTTATCCACCAATATTTCAGTCTCGGGACGCGGCGCCAAAACGCCCTCTTTCATGATAAATTCCCTTGAATAAAATGAAACTTTTTGCGTGATATACTCCAAAGGCGTATGCTCCGCTCTCTGTTTTACCCATTCAAAAAAACCATCAATATCGTTTACTTCAAAATCATCATGAGCCGCGAGAAAAATATCGTCTTTTTTCAGCCATTCGCGAAGTAAAATCATCGCCTCTTTTTTGGGATTTTTGACGCTTTTTGAAAGCATTGATGCAGATTGGCGCAAAACTTCCCTTATGGTCATATTATTTTATATCCATGCCAAGCGTTTTTAACCGCTCTATCAACGGCGGATGCGTATGATAAAAAAATATATACAAAAAATGTGAACGAGGAAAACTCTTGTTTTCATCGGCAAGCTTCACAAGAGCTGACGCCAAAGCCTCTTTGCTTTCACATTCGCTTCCATATTCATCGGCTCTATATTCATTACTGCGGCTAAGATAACCGATAAGCGGCATCATGACAAAACTCACGATTGAAGACAGAAGTAAAAATATCGCTATAATGCCATGCGCTCCCTTTTCCAAGCCAAAAGCATCATAAACGCTTTGTGGAAGATTGCCCAAAAGCGCAAACAGCATAAACAATAAAAACGCCATGAGGGCGATATTTTTCAATATATCTTTATGTTTAAAATGTCCCAATTCATGTCCCAAAACCGCCAAAAGTTCATTTTTATCAAGTTTTTTTACCAAAGTATCAAATAAAACAACTCTTTTTGATTTGCCAAGTCCGCCAAAATAGGCATTTAGCCTGTTATCTCTTTTGCTCGCATCCATCGTAAAAATGCCCGAACTTATTAAACCTGCCTTTTGCATTAAAATTTCAATTGAGTTTTTAAGCTCGCTATCTTCAAGCGGAATAAATTTATTAAATAGAGGCACGATAAGCGTTGGATAAAACATATTTATGACCAAAATTACCGCAAAAACGGCGGCAAAAGACCAGAACCACCAAAGCGCAAATGTTGAGAGTATCCACGCTACCAGCGATATTATCAAACCGCCAACAATGACGAAAATCGCGGCTGATTTTAGATTGTCAATCGCATAAGTTTTTACCTCAATTGTTGAAAATCCAAATTTTCTGTCTTTTGCAAAAATGGAGTATATCTCAAACGGTAGCGTTAAAACAAAATTTACCGCTATAAACACGAGTATAAAAACCGCACTTTGAAGAACTCCGCCCTCAGTTATGAGCAGGTTTTGAAGCATTTTAAGCCCAAAAACCGCCCAAAATAAAAACAGCGCGCAATCCCAAAAAGAGCTTATAACCGCAAATTTTTCATTAGCTATCTTATACTCCGCCGCCTTTTGATAATTTTCGCTTGAGAGTATAACGGCGGGGAGATTTTTAGCTTTGGAGACGAAATTTATCTCGCTTGCAGATATGTAAATTTTGGCAAAAGTGTAGAAAAAATAAATCGCTATTATGCATATAATCATCTATTATCCTGAAATTTTTTGCGCTATTTTATCAAAAAAGCGGTAAATAATAACTTTTATCCATGAGAATAGCTTGACTGCAAACATGCTTAAATTTTATTGGCATAGCATGAATCATTGTCATCACTTATCTTAAATCTACTCTCGTTAAGTTCGGATATGATTGATACCGTCTCATTCTCCTGCCCCTCAAAGCCGTCCATTTCAAAAATTTTGCTCAATGGATTATTATCTTTGCTTTTTAGTCGGTATTTCGTGATGGAGGATATAAATTTATCATTATCAATGCGCCATTTTCCAGATACGGGATTCTCAAAGGATAATTTTACGCCGCTATCGTTTAATATTATCTCCATGACGCCATCGCTCTCAAATGTTCCGTTAGCGTAATAAATATCTTTAGTGTTTAGCCGCATGGTTACCTTTTCATTCGGCGAAACAGAACTGCATATCCATGTTTTACCTGTCAATAATTTTCCATCATAAGCATTTAAAAAACCGCAGGCTATTAATGCCAAACATATAATTATTCTATCCATGAGAGAAACCCATTTTTATTTGGTTATTTTTCGCCGATTCTTTTGCAGCTATATTTTGACCTCTCCAACCCAAGATTTGACAAATCCTGCAAAATAAACGCATCTTCTGAAAAGAGCAGTACTTCCATTTCATCTACGGCGCCGTCCTTAAAGACATTTTCAAGATTTATCATCTCTTTAAAGGCTTCCTGAGAACTGTTGTTGCTCATGATGTTTTTTATCTTTACATTTTTGGTTTGAGTTTTGAAGCGTCCGTTTTCGTAAGACCACTTTTCACCGTATGTGATAGAGTAAGAAAACTCGGGCTTTAACGGGTCGAGTTTCAGTTTTATCACGCCGTCCACGCTTCCAGTACCATTATATGAATATTTATTGATTGACTCCATTTGGATATAGGTATTCGGCGCGCCAATGTCTTCTTGAAATGTGCATTTCCAAGTATTTGCCGTCAATATATCGGCGTCAAATGCCATTATCTGCGCTTTACATGTACGCACCAAACCGTTCGTGGACTTTGTGATAAAGCGATTGTCAGTAAGCTCCATGATAGAAGCCGCATCTCTTTCGTTGCCATTAGCCGCTTCCGTAACAAGCGTGTTATTTTCTACGCGCCAAATCCCCCTGATAGCATCGTCTATCGTTACTTCGCTGCTATATGTAGCAGGCACTTTGATGCTGATAGTCGGCTGAATTTCATAAACTTTATTGGTATAGTAAATATCCCGCGAAGAGAGTTTGATATCCGTCTTAAAAGCCCTGACATACGAATAACAATTCCAAACCTTATCCGTAAGCTTTTCCATTTGTATTTTGCTCTCCTGCGCATTTGCGCCACAAACGCACAAAATCATTATAGCCGCCCAAAATGCCCTTTTCATCATTTCCGCCTTTCAAAAATAAAATGTAAGTATATACAAAAAATATATATATATTCATAAAAAAGAGGGTATCATGCGCATTTTTTATAAAGGATTCTCTTTTGGCGTTTTTGGACTTGATAGATGTCAGTAAAAGTTATGAAACCGACAAAATACTTGAAGAGGTCAGCCTCTTTATAAGCGAAAAAGAGCGGATTGCCATTATCGGTAAAAACGGCGGCGGAAAATCCACGCTCATGAAAATCATAAACGGAGCGCTTGAAGCGGACAGCGGGCGCAGAATCATTCAAAACGGCGTCAAAGTTGAAATGCTCGAACAAAATCCAAATTTCAACGAACATGAAAGCGTGAGGGAAAATATAGCTTCGCAGCTTGCGGAGATTATGCAAAAACGCGCCGAATACGAAGATATCAGTAGAAAACTTGAACATGATTTCAAAAACGAACAGCTTTTGCAAAAGCAGCTTGAGACAGTATCTTTTCTGGACGCACACAATGCATGGAATATAGACGACAAAGTCGGCAGAGTTATTGAAGAGTTTGACCTTAAAGAGCATGAAAACAAGAGCATTTCGCTTTTAAGCGGCGGCGAGAGAAGAAGAGCGGCTTTGGCGGGATTGTTGTTAAAAAAGCCCGATATTTTGCTTTTGGACGAACCTACGAACCACCTTGACGCATACATGGTCGCTTTTTTGGAAGAGATGCTTTTAAAAGAAAATTTTACGCTTGTATTTATCTCTCATGACAGATATTTTATAGATAAAATCGCCACAAGAGCGGTTGAGATCGACAATTGTAAATTAAGAAGTTTTGAGGGCGGTTATGCGGATTATCTAAGAGGCAAAGAGGCGCTGCTGCACTCCATGCAAAAAGAGCATGAAAATCTGCTCAAAATCCTGAAAGCCGAAGAAGAGTGGCTAAACCGCGGCGTAAAAGCGAGGCTAAAAAGAGATGAGGGACGAAAACAAAGAGTTTTGCAAATGCGCGAGAAGGCAAAACATAATCCAAGTTTTATACGAAAAATCAAGCTTGAAATAGAGCGCGAAAAACACAATTTCAATCAAGAAAAGTCCGTAAACAGGCAAAAAATGCTTTTTGAACTTGAAAATGTCTCCAAAAGCTTAGGTGGAAAAACTCTGATAAAAAACTTTTCTATGCGAATCATGCAAAAAGACCGCATAGCGATTGTCGGCAAAAACGGCACAGGCAAATCTACTCTGCTCAAAATCTTGCAGGAAGAGTTAACAAGCGATGAAGGCAAAATCAAAAAAGGCGAATTTGAAGTCGGATACTTTGACCAGCAAAGAATCATGTTGGACAATGAAAAAAACATACTTGAAACATTCTGCCCAAACGGCGGCGATAGAGTGGAAGTTCAAGGCAAAAATATGCATGTATTCGGCTATTTGAAAAACTTTCTATTTCCAAAAGAGTATTTGGACAAAAAAATAGGGGTATTGAGCGGCGGCGAAAAAAACCGCGTGGCATTAGCGCTTTTATTTGCCAAAAAGACAGACTGCCTCATACTTGACGAACCCACAAACGACCTTGATATACCGACTATCAATATCCTTGAAGAGTATATTCAAAACTATCATGGAGCGGTTTTATTTGTCAGCCATGATAGATATTTTGTGGATAAAATCGCCAAAAAACTGCTGATATTCAAAGGCGGGGGCAAAATAATGGAAAGTTACGGCTCTTACAGCGAATTTTTGGAGTATGAGAGCGAATTAAAAGAGATAGAAAACTACGAAAAAGAGTTAGACGGCGCGCAAAATATAAAACAGAAAACAAATCCCAAAAAGTTAAGCTACAAAGAGCAGTTGGATTATGATAAATTGCCGCAAATCATAGAAACGCTTGAGGGCGAAATAGCAAATATCAAAAGCTGTTTGGCAAATCCCGCATGTTATCAGGAAAAAGGCATTTTGACGCTGACGGAGTTATTGGCGCAAAAAGAGAATGAACTTGAACCGCTGATAGAACGATATCTTGGGTTAGAACAAAAACTTGAATCATTTGAATGAGTTGAGTGGAAAATTCGCGCTCCTTTTGCATGTAAATTGCATGCTTTTCTGTTTTTTTCGCGCTTTTTTGCTCTCTGGGTAAAAAGTTCGAAAATATTATCTCTTAGGGCTTTTTTTACAGTATTTAAGAATGTATTTACTGCTGTATTCAACTTTTGCGGCAAAACAGATTTTCTTGCTTGCATGCGAAAATGCCGCATATTTTATAAATTTTTAATATAGAGAGGCAAAACTTCCCAAATATCTATTTTTTAAGCTCTTTGAGTTTATTTTTGCTCTCTTTTATTATGCTTTTCAATCTTTCTATCTATGCTTCAAGGCTTGTTTTATTGGGAGCATGTTTAGTGTCTTTAACTGTTTTCTGCGCTATTTTAAGTCCTTTTTTGTAATCATCAATACCTTTTTCTAATTACGCTATTTACCGCGGTATTTCCACATTTTCAGAACCAAAAAATAATATAACTGCCGCCAAAACTTAAAATAAATAATTTTTTTTACTGTTTTTTCTTTCTTTCTTAAAAAAATATAAAATTATAATATAAAATAGTCTATTTCGCAGCAGATTAGGAAGAAAAATTTAAATTATGCAACACGCCAAGCAGTTACAAAATGGAGTTTTGCGGAAGGCAAAAGCCCGCCGCATATATGAGGGTTTATTTTATCTCTTTGATTCTCGCAGCTTTGCCGCGCAAATCTCTTAAATAGAAAAGTTTTGAGCGTCTAACGCGTCCGCGTCTTACTACGGTTATGCTCTCTATGCTGTCGCTGTATATCGGAAATATTCTCTCTACGCCGACACTATTTGCGCCGATTTTGCGAATAATGAATGTTTCGCCTGTGCCTGTGCCGCGTCTTGCTATACAGATACCTTCAAAATTTTGAACTCTCTGTTTGTCGCCCTCTTTGATTTTAACGGCTACTCTAAGCGTGTCGCCGGCGCGAAATTCAGGGATTGCCTTATCTTGTATCTGAGCATTTTCATAAGCTTCAATATATTTATTTCTCATAACAGTTCCTCTTATTTTTAACTATTTTATACAGATCGGGTCTATGAAAGCAAGTTTTTGCATGCGCCATTCTGTTTTTTAAGCGGGAGATTATAGCGTGGTTTCCCTTTAAAAAGTCTGAGGGAACGCTCAAGCCGTTATATTCATGGGGCTTTGTAAAAGAGGGAGCTTCTAAAAGGGTATTTTCAAAACTCTCTTCCAAAAGCGATTTTTCATTTCCAAGCACGCCCTCAAGCATTCGGCTTATCGCATCGCACATGCAAAGAGAAGGCAGTTCTCCTCCTGTCAATACGAAGTCCCCGACACAAAAAAGCTCATCGGCATAAGTTTCTATCACTCTTTCATCAATTCCTTCGTACCTTCCGCATACAAAAACTATATGTTTTTTTTTGGACAGTCTTTTTGCATCATTTTGTAAAAAACTCTTGCCTGATGGCAAAGGAAAGAGAAAATACGCCTCATTATCCTTGCTTATATGTTTAAGCGCGTCTAATAAAGGCTGCGCACTCATCAAAAGCCCCGCTCCGCCGCCTGTTTTGTAATCGTCTGTTTTTTTGTGCTTATCAAGGCTGAAATCGCGCGGATTTACGCACTGAGTTTCTATAATTTTGCTTTTTTTGGCACGCGAAAGTATAGAATCTTCAAAATAGGGATATATGAGATTTGGGAAAAGCGTAACAAAGGTAAATTTCACTTCTGCTCCAAAAAATACGCGGCATAGCGCGTAACAATTTCTTTGGAAATTATATCGGCGCCGATAATAAATCTATCTATATAAGGTATCAAAAAACTCTTTTGCATGCCGTTTTTTACGAACTTCTCATCTGTTTTTACATGCAGATAGTCTTGAGTGTTTATACGCTCTATATCATCCACCAAGCCTAAAATTTCGCCCTCTTCAACGACTTTGCAGCCGATAATATCAAACCAGAAAAATTCATCTTTTTCAAGTTTGCAGCTCTTTTTTACATCGTCTTTGGTATTTTTCAATATCATGTTTGTGAGTTTTGAAGCGCTTTCCCTGTCATTTATGCCGACAAAACGAACGATACTTTTATCGGCGTCGAACTCCGCTATTTCAAGGCTTTGCCCGTCAGTAAAAAAACGCCTGCCTTTTTTAAACTGTTTTGGGAAATCGCTGAAGTTATGAAGCTTAAGAAAACCCTTAAGCCCCACAGCGCGTCCGAGTTTTGCGGCATCTACAAGCTCGTTACTCTTCATCGTTAGGTTTGATATTGATACGGTAAGATTTTCCGCTTTTGGCTTTACATGCGGCAATAACGGTCTTTATAGCGTTTATAACTTTGCCGTCTTTGCCGATGATTTTGCCCGTATCAATTTTATCAACATATATCGTAATCTCGCTGAAAGTAGCGTCTATTTCGTCTGTTTTGATACGCACGCTCTGCGGATTTTCAACTATCAGTTTTGTAAACTCTTTTAAAAACTGCTCAACCATTTCAGTTTCCAGTAAGTTTAGCTACCCTATCGCTCAATTTAGCGCCTACGCCCTTCCAGTAATTCAAGCGTTCCGCGTCAAATTTCACGACAACAGGTTCTGTCAAAGGGTTGTAGTATCCCAATGTCTCTATCCAATTTCCATCGCGTCTTTTTCTGCTATCCGTAACAACAATGCGGTAAAAAGGTCGTTTTGTTCTTCCCGTGCGCGTTAATCGTACTACTGTTGCCATATATTTTTCTCCTTAAAACAATAAAAATTAAGTCCTTTGCGGCTTAAATATAACCGTTTTGAAAACAGCCACATTAAAACCCAAATCATCTCGGAAAAGTACGGTTTTGAGCTTGCAGCATTGAGTGCAAATTTGCCATTCCGTTTTTACCCGAAAATTTCTTCGCCAGTTTTGAAGCATGTTCAAACTGCTTAAAAAAGCGGTTTACGTCTATCTGCGACAAGCCTGCGCCCTGCGCAATTCTCCTCTTTCTGGAATTGTTTAAAATGGACGGATTCAGCCTCTCTTTAAGCGTCATGGAAGCTATCATCGCTTTTGTGCGCTTAATCTCCGAAGAGTTTTCCAAATCCATATCTCCCAACTGCCCAGCCATAGAAGAGAGTCCTGGTATCATTCCCAAAAGCGACTTCATGCTTCCGAGTTTTTTCACGCTCTCCAACTGTGATAAAAAGTCGTTGAAATTAAATTCGCCTTTTTGAATCTTTTTCGTTATGACTTTCGCCTCTTTTTCATCTATAACCGTGGTCGTTTTTTCAGCCAAAGTAGCCAAATCGCCCTCGCCCATCAAGCGGTTTACGATGCGTTCAGGTATGAAGCTTTCAATATCATGCACTTTTTCGCCGACGCCCACAAATCTCAAAGGCACGCCGATTTGCGAAGCTATGCCAAGCGCGATTCCGCCTTTGCTGTCGCCGTCATATTTGCTTAAAATAACGCCTGTTATCTCTATCTTTTCATGAAATTTTTGCGCGCTTTTTACGGCATCTTGACCGCTCATGGAGTCTGCCACATAAAACTGCTCATGCGGATTTAGAGCATTTTTTATCTGCGAAAGCTCTTCCATAAGCTCTTCATCTATCGCAAGACGACCCGCCGTATCCACAAGCAAAACATCATAAAATTCCTCTTTAGCCTTTTTTAAAGCCTCTTTTGCAATTTTGAGAGGACTTGTCTCTTTGTCGTTAAAATACAAATCTATCTCGTTCGCTGCGCACAATTGCTTTAACTGCTCAACGGCGGCAACTCTTTGCATATCGCATGCAGCCGCCAAAACCTTCTTTTTTCTGAGCTTCAAATATAGCGCAAGTTTCACCGCAGTAGTCGTTTTGCCGCTTCCCTGCAAACCCATCATGAGAGCCACAGTAGGCGGTTTTGAGGCAAATACAAAGCCCTGATTGCCCTCTACGGTCAAAATTTTTGTCAAATTTTCCTTGATAGCTCTCAAAAACTGTTTTTGTCCTATACCGTATCTTTTCGTGTCGGTTTCAACGCTTAAAAGCAAATCTTTTGTAACTTTATGATACACATCTGCTTTTAAAAGAGATTTTTTAAGCGTTTCAAGCGCATTTTTAAGAGCTTTTTCGTCATCGCTGAAACGAATCTTGTTTATAGCGGACTTGAAAGAGTCGGTCAAAACATCAAACACTACTGTATCCCCTTGAAAAACTATATCCAATCAAATTTTGGCTAAAAGAATGCAATAATACAAAAAACATGCTTTAAACCAAATTAAGACTTAAATAAAGCTTATATTAAACGCTTTTGCCGAATTTCGCGAAATCGTCCGTAAGCGGCGATTCAAAACTGTATCCCAAAAGCGAAATTTTCCATGCATGAAGCATTATCCTTGACGCGCTTTTACCGCCGTATTTCTCATCTCCCATGACGGGAAATCCTATGCTTTTAAGGTGCGCTCTTATCTGATGCGTCCTTCCTGTCTGTATTGAGACTTCAACCAAAGAATTTTTGCCTTCAATGAATTTTGGCGTAACTGTGCTAAGCGCGCTTTGTCCGTCTTTTGAAGGTTTAGCGTACGCGCCGCTTTTGGTCTTCATAATTTGCAGCGGCGTATCTATGGTTACGCTTTGAGCAAATCTGCCGCTTACTACGGCAAGGTAAGTTTTTACCACTTTTTGCGCTTTGAAAGTCGCTATCACTTTTTTTGTAAATTCATCGTCTTTACTTAAAAGCAAAACTCCGCTCGTCTCTTTATCCAAGCGATGCAAAAGCGTAAGTTTGAAACTTTGCGCCACCTCTTCGGAAGTTAAAAACGGCGGCTTATTTACCGCCGTTATCTTATCGTCTTCAAAGATAATTTCAGGTTTTTTCAGTTTTTCTATCTTAAAAACAGTGTTGGCTTTCATATCCGCGCGGGCAAGCAAAATCTTTTTCCCAGCCGCGTAAACCGCGCCTCTGTCTATCAACTCTTTAGCCGCGCGATTGCTGATGCCCTCTTGCAAAGCTAAAAGTTTATATGCCTTATCGTTTTGTATCATGGATTTATTCCTAAAATTATTCAAGCGTTCAAAATAGTTTTTACTATATCGTTCGTATTTTCCAAATATGCCGTAGAAGCTTTGGGAAGTTCGCCTTTAAGTTTCTCGCCGACCTCCTGTATGCCGCATATCATAATGCCGTCAACTTTTGCGTAAAGCTCTTTTTGGTTAAAGAAAAATTTACCTGAAATAATGGAGTTATTAAAAGCGGCAGGCTCAAGCGGATTGTGTCCGCCGATACCTTCCAAAAATGAGCCGCCCAAAATGGTTATATTGGTTATTGCGTATATATTGACAAGTTCGCCCATGGTGTCGCAAAGAACGATATCATTTTGACTTTCAAGCCCTTCTTTGGAGAGTTTGCCGTATATTTTTCCATTGGAATTTGCCCATGACTGCAACAGTTTATGTACCGCTTCAAAGCGTTCGGGGTGGCGCGGAGCCACTATAATAAGCGTATTTGACAAATCCGCAAGCGAAAGCTGTTCCAAAAGCGCCGCTTCTTCGCCTATATGCGTACTGGCAAGCGTTATGACCCTTTTATAGATATTGTTTATTTTATACCGCTTTGTAATTTTCGGCAGCAGCGAACTTTTTATATTACCCGAAACTTTTATATGCTGCGCGCCAAGAAAGGCAAGTCTTTTTTTGTCCGTTTCGCTTTGCGCATGCACCTCGTCCACAAATGAAAAGAGTATTTTATAAAACCATTTGAACTTTTTATACTTATGATATGAATTGTCGGAAATTCTGGCGTTTATCAATATGGTTTTTATGCCTCTTTTTTTCGCGATGTAAAATAACATGAGCCACAATTCCGCTTCCGTTACTACAAGGGCGCGCTGTTTTTTTATCCAAAATGGCAAAAATATTTCGTACGGCAAAAATCGCACATTTTCGCTTTTGCATATTTGGCATGCCTTGTCAAAGCCTGTTTTTGTAATGACGCTGATATTAACATTATCGCTTCCAATCGCATGTATCAAAGGCGTTAATGACGAAACTTCGCCGTAACTGCATGCATGAAGCCATATACCTTTTTTGTTGGAGAAAGGCATATTTTTGTAAAGGAAAAAACGCGAAGGCACGGCTCTTCTGTATTTTTTGAAACAGCATATTACAAAAGATGCAGGCAGAGCCGCAATGTAAAACAAGCTAAGTACCGCGCAATAGAAGTATATAAAAAAGAGCTTCATTAATTTTGCGCAGCTTCCTTATATAAAATTCGTCCGCAATGAGGACATGTAACAATATCTTCACTTTGAATAACCAAAGCGTTTGTTTTGTCATTTATGCGCATAAAGCAGCCGTAGCATGCCTGTTTTTTGACGGGAACTACCGCGCTGTTATGCGCCCATTTTCGGATTTTTTCATAAAAAGAGAGAATTCTCTGGCTCATTGCGCCTACAAGCTCTTCTTTTCTGGCGTATGCCGAGGACATCTCCTCTTTTATCGCTTCTTTCTCTTTTTCCATAGAGAGGCTGACCTCTTCCGCAGCCTTTTGAAGTTCTTCATAAAGCGCTTTTGCCTTTATTTTTTCGTCCTCTTTTAACTCTGCTATTTTTTCAAATCTTGCTATCTCTTCGTTGGCAAAATCGCACTGTTCTTTTGCGATATCCTCTTCCAACTGCAAAGCCTTAACCTCTTTTTCGCTCTTAATCGCGGAGGTTTTTTTACCGATAACTTTCAATTTTTCGGACAATTCCGCCAAAAGACTCTCGTTTTTAAGCTTTTTCAGTTTGGCTTCTTTTATCTCCGCTTCTATCAGTTCAACGCTTTCTACGGCATTTTTGGCTTTTTCAAAAGCAACGCTTATACTCTTTTCTATCCTTTGAATTCTCGGTTCAAAAGCATCAATCTCTTTGTTTATCTCAGAAAGTTTCACAAGTTGATTTAGATATTTGTTCATATTTTTGCTGTCCTTAAATTATTTGTACTCAAACGGATTTTTGCAATCTGTTATTATAGCCTTTAATGGAAAATTTTTCAAATATTTGCTTAGCATGTGCGGAAAATAGCGTTCGCTCTCAAAATGTCCTGCATCTATAAGAGCTATATTATTCTCTTTTGCCTCTATCGCATGATGATATTTGAAATCTCCGCTTATAAAACAATCCGCTTCTACGCCGCCGAGCAAATCTCCGCCCGAACCCGCGCAAAAAGCGGCTTTTTTTATCCGTTTATCTGTCGGAACGACTTTTATCGCGGCAATTTTCAGCTTCTCTTTTACATGTAAGGCAAGTTCATTAAAACTTTTATCCGTTTCAAAATAGCTTATAAATCCTTCGCTTTTCAGCGTTTTAAAACCAAGAATTTCTTCAAGTGCAAAACGGTTTAGATGCGTTTTGTCTATATTCGTATGCATAGCGATAATTGCGCACTCTTTCTCCATCGCGGCTTTTAAAATAGAACTCGGATATCTTGAATAGTCAAATTTTTTCAGCGATTTGAAAACAAGCGGATGGTGAGTGATAAAAAGCGTGTTTTTATCGGCTTTCAAAACTGTCTTTAAACTCAAATCTAAACAAACGCAGATGCTTTCTGCTTCACTTTGCATGGATCCTGCGACAAGCCCGCTGTTATCCCACTCCTCTTGGAGTTCAAAAGGACTTAGAGCGTTTAAAAATTCATAGATTTTCTCAATCTTCATTAATGCTCTCTTGATATTTTAAAGCGCACCCTTTGGTCAATTCGCGGATTTTCAGGATATAGTTTTGCCTCTCTGTTACGGATATCGCTTTGCGCGCGTCCAAAATATTGAAAATGTGAGACGCAAGCAGGCAATAATCATAAGCGGGAAGCGAAAGATTGGCGTCAAGGCAGCGTTTGCATTCAAGCTGCACGGCTTCAAACTGGGCAAAAAGCATCTGTATATCCGCAACTTCAAAATGGTATTTGCTAAATTCATACTCGCTCTCATGGTGTATGTCGCGGTAAGTCGTAGTGCCGTATTCGTTGGAATTCCATACTATATCAAACACCGAATCAACCTCTTGCAGATACATCGCGAGCCTCTCAACGCCGTATGTTATCTCCACTGAAACAGGATCGCAAGGTATGCCGCCGACTTGCTGAAAATAGGTAAACTGCGTAACTTCCATGCCGTCAAGCCAAACTTCCCAGCCAAGTCCCCATGCGCCCAAAGTCGGGGATTCCCAATTATCTTCCACAAACCGTATATCATGTTTTTTTATCTCAAGCCCCAAAGATTCAAGACTTTTGAGATATAACGCTTGAATCCCATCAGGACTTGGTTTTATAATCACTTGAAATTGATAGTAACTGCCCAGACGATTTGGATTTTCACCGTATCTGCCGTCTGTGGGTCTTCGGCTTGGCGCAACATATGCGGCCGACCATGGCTTTTTGCCCAAAGAGCGCAAAAATGTAGCATTATGAAAAGTACCTGCGCCTGAGGGGATATCATACGGCTGAATTATATTGCATCCTTGTTTTTGCCAAAAATCCTGCAAGGCAAGCAGTATTTCGCTGAATGTCATCATAGTTCCTCTTTCTTTGTCTGTTTTTCATGAAAAATAAAGCGTCATTATACGATTTTTTGTTTAAAGTCCCGCAAAAACACTTTTTATGCGCGAAACAATCTGTCAAGTATTGCTTATCAAAACTTCTATCTCTTTTGAGTCCGTCTCTACCTGCTTTGCCTTTTTGACTCTGTCTTCTTGAAGTTTTACAAAAAGTTCTTCATCGCTTAAAGAGAGTATCTGCATGGCTAAATAGGCGCTGTTTACGGCTCCCGTTTTCCCTATTGCAACTGTCGCTACGGGCATGCCTGATGGCATTTGGACGGTAGAAAAGAGCGCGTCTATGCCGTTTACAGCCGAGCCTGCCATCGGAACGCCTATAACAGGACATGTTGTGATAGCCGCCACGGCGCCCGCAAGATGCGCAGCCATTCCAGCCGCCGCTATAAAAACCGCAGCTCCTTTTGCCTCTGCGCTTTTCACATAAGTTTTTGTCCGCTCCGCACTTCTGTGGGCGGAAGAGACTACAAGCTCATATTTGACATTAAATTTTTCAAGCGTTTTGGCGCACTCGCTCATGGCGTCGTAATCGCTTTTACTTCCTATAATAATAGAAACGAATTTCACTTTTTTGCTCCATGTTGTTTAAAAACCGTATTGTATCAAAATTAACTGCCAAAAGTATCATTCTATCTTTTTTCTGAAAAATGTAAACGCGGGCAGCGCGGCAGGCAAAAGTATATCGTTTGTATTGCCGCTGTGAACCGCTTCGTAAACTTTGCCGCTGACGCTTTTTAACTCATGTATCGTTATTTTCCAAACGCCCTCTTCCTGCCAAATCCTGCCTACGGCGTTATCGCACGCGCTTATTTCTCCATGCGATAAAATCTCATAAACACCGCCGATGTCAACTCTGTCTTTTGCCTTGAAACTTGTCCCGCTCTCATTGACTTCCGCATAAACTTGATGAGTGCCTTCTAAAAGCGTTGAGTCTATATTTTGCGTATTATTTCTCTCATGCGGTCTTTGGATAAGATACCCTTCGCTAAAACCTCTGTTTTTTATGCTTTCGAGCTCTTTTTGATAAAAAGACAAATCAAAATCGCCCGCATAATACCCGTCAACCGCTTTTCTGTAAGCATTGGTAGAAGCCGCCGCATAATAGGGACTTTTGGTTCTGCCCTCTATTTTGAGCGCGTCTATAACGCCGCTGTTTAAAATCTCTTTCAAGCGCGGCATGAGATTTAAATCCTTTGCGTTAAAGATATAAGTCCCCTCCTCTGATGTCTGTTCTATCTTAAAAAGCGTCCCGCTCTCTTCATTTTTAGCGTAAAGCGTATAGGCAAATCTGCAATCGTTCGCACAGCTTCCGCGATTTGGCACGCGTCCGCTCTGCACCGCGCTTATAAGGCATCTGCCGCTGTATGCAAAACACATGGAGCCATGTACAAATACTTCTATTTCAAGCTGCGGCAGTCTTTTTTTAAAATCCTTCAAATCGCTCAAACTCACTTCACGCGCCGCAACTATGCGCTTCACGCCCATTTCATAATACATTTCCGCATCTAAATAATTTAAAACATTCGCCTGTGTAGAGAGATGTATCGGTACATGCGGAGCTATCTTTTGCGCAAGTTTTATAACTCCGGGAGCTGCGACTATAAACGCGTCAGGCTCCATGCCGGCTATAGTTTCTATATGTTTTTCCAAAAGTTTTAACTGTGAATTGAACGGAAATCCGTTTATAGTTACATATATCTTTTTGTCCAAAGAGTGCGTGTAATCAATCGCTTCCCTGAAACTCTCATATGAAAATTCCCTGCCTGAGCGAATGCGCAGCGAAAAGTGGCTGACACCGCCGTAAACGGCGTCAGCGCCGTAAGAAAGAGCGATTTTAAGTTTTTCAAAATTTCCAGCGGGCGATAAAAGCTCAACTCTCACTATTTGAACTGCTTATGAGTTTTTTTAGATCATTCAGCGCCGTTTCGTCCATACTCTCTATTTTACTTAAAGTTTCGGCAAGTATATGCATAATTTCCTCTTTCTCTTTAAGTATCCGCACAGCCTCTTCTTTCTCTTTAAGAATATTTTTTTCGGAGCTCAGTTTTGCGGACAAAACGCCTGCGCTTCGAGCGCATATATTGGTCTCCGTTTCCAAATATTTTGCGCGTTCCTGCAATTCATGCGCTTCTTTAAGGGCATTGGTAAACTGCTCTATATTTGGAAATTTTCTGCTTAAAACTGCAAAAAGTTCGGACTGTTTGCGGGCAAAATTTTCGATTTCAACCATTGAACCCTTAATTATATTAAGCTTTGCACTTAAAATATCAAACTCCTTCTCCATAAAAAATTCCTTTGAGTTTAAAAATTATGCGAAATTATATAAAAAAATATATATAATTCAACTTTATATTTTTATGCAGGACTAAAAAAGGTATTCATGAGAGTAGATTTGCACAACCACACTCCGCTTTGCAAACACGCCAGCGGAACACCGAAAGAGTATATACAAAAAGCAATTGAAGCGGGGACGGAATATTTCGGTTTTTCAGACCATGCGCCGATGAAATTTGACGAAGAGTACAGAATGGATTTTGCCCAAATGCCGCTTTACGAAAATATGATAAAAGAGGTAAAAAGCGAATTTCAATCCGATATAAACATATTTGTCGGTTATGAGGTGGATTTTTTAAATTCGCTGGTAGATGAGCGTGTCATGGAACGAAAAGTGGATTATTTTATAGGTTCTGTGCATTTTTTGGACGAGTGGGGATTTGACAATCCCGAATTTATCGGCGCTTATGGAAATAAAGACATGGACAGGGTATGGAAAGATTATTTTGACGCGGTAGAAAAAATGGCAAAAAGCGGACTTTTTGATATTGTCGGACATATTGACCTGCTTAAAATATTCAAATATCTGCCTAAAACCGATATGAGAATTTTATCCAAAAACGCGCTTGTGGCGATAAAAAAAGCCGACATGACGATAGAGATAAATACGGCGGGCTTTAGAAAACCGATAAACGAACAGTATCCTTCACGCGCTATTTTGGAAGCGGCGAGCGAACTTGGCATCGCAATAACTTTTGGCTCGGACGCTCATGAGATAGAACACATAGCGTATAAAAGCGCGGATGCGGAGAAAATAGCGAGAGAGTTCGGATACGATAAATGCGCGGTTTTTTCAAAAAGGGATAGGAGCTTGGTTAAATTTTAACCATTTTGTAATATGAGTTTATGCTGACAATAAGTATAATAACTGCAAAAATTTTAATTTTAAGGAGTCTTTATGGGCAAATTTGTAAATAATGCGGAGGAGTTTTTCGCATTTTGCAAAAAAAATGAGGTTAAATTTGTAGATTTTAGATTTACCGATTTAAAGGGAGCTTGGCATCACTTAACTTACAGCATGGAAGCCGTTAATGAGGATACTATTAAATCCATTCCGTTTGACGGTTCGTCCATAGAAGCATGGCAGCCTATCAATAAATCCGACATGCTGCTAATTCCCGATGTGCCTACGGCTTTTTTAGACCCTTTCACAGCAGACGCTACAATCGTAGTATTTTGCGATGTATATGACATTTACAAAGGCGATTTATACGAAAAGTGTCCAAGAAGCATCGCCAAAAAAGCGCTTGAATATCTTAAAAAATCAGGCATCGGCGATGAGGCTTATTTCGGACCTGAAAATGAATTTTTCGTATTTGACAATGTAAAAATAAGAGATGATATTAATTGCGGATATTATGAGGTTGATTCCGAAGAGGGTACATGGAACAGCGCGGCAGACTATAAAGACGGTTACAACACGGGACACAGACCCGGTACCAAAGGCGGTTATTTTCCTGTTCAGCCGATAGATTCCATGGTTGATTTGAGAGCTGAAATGGTTCAGGTATTAAACCAAATCGGAATTGAAACTTTCGTTCTTCACCATGAAGTCGCGCAGGCTCAAGGCGAAATAGGCGTAAGATTCGGCAATTTAGTCGAAGCGGCAGATAATGTCCAAAAATATAAATATGTAGTCAAAATGGTAGCCCACTTGAACGGCAAAACCGCAACTTTCATGCCAAAACCGCTCTACGGCGATAACGGCAGCGGCATGCATGTGCATCAGTCCATATGGAAAGAGGGTAAAAATCTCTTTTACAGCAAAGGTTCATACGCTAATTTGAGTGATCTTGCGCGATATTATATCGGCGGCGTTTTGGCGCATGCAAGAAGCGTTGCGGCTTTTACAAACCCGTCAACAAACTCCTATAAAAGATTGATTCCCGGCTTTGAGGCTCCGTCAATATTGACATTTTCATCACAAAACAGATCCGCTTCATGCCGTATCCCTTACGGTTCGGGCGAAAAATCCGTGCGCGCGGAAATGAGATTTCCAGACTCTTCTTCATGCCCATATTTAGCGTTTACAGCTATGCTTTTAGCAGGACTTGACGGCATCAAAAACAAAATAGAGCCCATAGGTCCTATGGACGAGGATTTATTTGAACTCACGCTTGATGAGATACGCGAAAAGGGCATAGAGCAGATGCCGCATACTTTAAGAGGCTCTCTTGAAGCGCTGATTCGCGATAACAACTATCTAAAATCGATAATGACAGATGATTTTATACAAACTTATCAGCACTATAAATTCTCTACGCAGGTGTGGCCTTACGAGGCGCGTCCTACCGCTTTTGAGTTTAAAACAACATACTCCTGCTGATATTTTACTTCCCCGAAAGATAAAAATTTCGGGGATTTTAATTAACGGCGGACACTCCTTTTTCCTGAAAAATATAAAATTTTTTGGAAAAACCGTTTAGTTTTTGCGCTTTAAAATAACTTCATAACATGCAAAATCGTATGAAATTATTTACATGAAAGCTTAAAATATGTTAATATTACATTTTGTTATTTAAAATATATGCCTTAAAATGCTATATGTGCTTATATAACGCATTTTTCACAAGATTTATTTAATCTAATATAAGATAGAATGTACACAAATTATATTTTTGAAGGAAATGGACTTTGATTTTATATGATAAAGACACCAAATTTATAGGTGTGAGTGCGGATGTTCTTTCTGTTTTGGGATATGAGGATATGAGCGCTTTTATGGCATACAACAATGATGTGGCAGACCTTTTTGTCAATAAACAGGGATATGTGCATAAATTTGACGATTTCTCATGGATCAATTATGTTTTAAACGGCAGTCTTCCTAGTAAAAATGTCATCATAAAACAGCGAAACGGCGGCGAAATAGGAGCTTCTATCTCTATCTCCGAGATATTTCTCTCTGATGCTAAAAATGACAAATATTATCTTGTATCTCTAAACGATATACGCTACTTGGATACTGCAAATACCGAAGACGCCGCTAAAAACAAACAGCCGATATTCAAAATCAAAGAAGAGCCGATAAGCCCGAAGGCTGATTTCAACAGAAGCGCGGAAAACAACGCGGAAGACGCAAAAGTTACATTTATCATGGACGATGCGGATACGCATACAAATTTTAACGGCGGCGGAGCCGAATACGGCGAGAAAAAGATTTTCTCCGATGAAAATTCAAATCAAAACGGCGCGGAGCAAAAAAGAGAAGCGATTATCGTTAAGATAGATATTCAAGAGGTCTCCGATATTTTAGGCATAGACAAAGAGGATGTCGTCAAATACATGAAAGAGTATGCTTCTTATCTGGAAGAGAATATCAAATCTTTGCATGCGCTTTATGAGAATAAAGATACGGCAAAGATAAAAAGCGTGCTGGCAAATTTGATTGGAATAGGCAGCAATTTAAGAATAAAAGAGTTAGTTCAAAGCTTTCAAAAACTCTTGTCTAACGATACAAGCGCAGATAAGCGTGAAATATTGCGAGAACTTGAAGAGACTGCTTCTGAATTTAAACAGTCGGCATTAAAATTATAATTTAAGGATTAGGCACTATGTTTAATATCAAAACGAAAAATATGCTAAGGCTGATAGCTCAGTTTCCGCTAATCATTCTATTCATCGTTTCTTCATATTATCTGTATGCTTCGTTTGTTGCGTATCAAAATATCACTGAATTTAAACAAAAGAACGAAGAGAGCAACATGCTCAATGGATTGGCTATACAACTTGCATCTGAAAGAAGCGTAACAAACGCATATTTGAGCAGTAAGGGTATTATTGCAAGAGATATTATTCCTCAACTGAGAGCGGGAACGGATAATGCGCTAAAAAGTTTTAATCTTTTCTATACCACCCATGAAAAGAGTCCCAGAATACAAAAAGCGTCTGAACAGTTAGCCCAGCTTGCTTCAATAAGGACGCAGATTGACAGTCTCGATACTGCGTCAGAAAAGATATTTTTTGACTATTACGCGCAGATAAACCAGCTTCTTTTGGACGAAATGCGAAGTTCTGCTCTTTTAGCAACTACAAACAGCCAGATAACATCTCTTAGCAACGCTTTGATTTCGGCATATCATGATATAGAGTATAACGGACAGGAGATGAGCTTTATAACGGGCGTACTCTCTTCTTATGAGCCGATATCCGAAGATGCGCTGCATACATGGATTGGCATTTCAAGCCAAACCAGCACATTGCAGACAACGGGCTTGCACACAAGCGGCATAGAAGGAGCTTTGAACGCAATCTTGAATTCCGATGAAGCAAAACGAGTATATGCGGATATAGAAGAGGCTCAAAGCGGCATCATGCAAGCTTCCACCACAGGCGCGTTCATGACTGACCCAACGCTTTGGTTTACAATGATGTCGGATAAAATAAAAATTATAAATACGGCTGCGGGAACGATTAAAAACACTCTTGATAACGAGATAGAAAACTATAGATTTGAAATTATTGCAAGATTTTCTATTTCGGCGACTATCTGGATTGTATCATCGCTATTGCTATTGACAGGTTTTATATATGCAAGAAAATTCTTTCAAAACATGTTGGAACTTGGAAATGTGTTCGCAAGAGTTGAAGATTTGGCGGGAACTCAGAACAGGCTTGATTTGGATACCGCAGAAGATACAAGCAAAGCTTACAAGATTATAGACCAAGCTCTTATCAATATTGCGCTTGAGAAAAGAAAAGCCGAAGAAGCAAGCGCGGCAAAGAGTATATTTTTGGCAAACATGTCGCATGAGATTAGAACTCCGCTAAACGGTATTATCGGTTTTACCGACCTTTTAAAAGAGAGCGGGTTAGACGGCGAAAAACTTGAATTTGTTGAAGTTATACAGAAAAGCTCAGAAAATCTTCTTACGATTATCAATAATGTTCTTGACCTCTCAAAGATTGAAAGCAATAAAGTAGAACTTGACGAAATTCCGTTCCTGCCTATTCAGGAGTTTGAAAATGCCGTTGAAGTTTACGGGCCTAAAGCGGCTGAGAAAAATATACAGCTTTCAGCTTATATAGACCCAAGCCTCACGAACTATTTGAAGGGCGATATTACAAAGATTAAGGAAGTTTTGATAAACCTCATGAGCAACGCCGTCAAATTTACGCCTCAAAACGGCTCTATCATTGTCTCTATCGTAAGATTTGATTCTATGGTGCAGGGAAATACCAGAATACAATTCAGCGTAGAAGATAACGGCGTAGGCATACCTCAATCAAAACTGCATGACATATTTAACGCATTTTCGCAGGCAGACTCCACTATCACGAGAAAATACGGCGGAACAGGTCTCGGACTTACGATTTCGTCAAAATTTGTTGATATGATGGGCGGACAGTTGCAAGTTGAAAGCACGGAAGGCAAAGGAAGCAAGTTTTTCTTTGCGTTAGACCTTGTAGAGACTCCTTCAAATGAGCCTGCCTTGCTTCACAGATACAGCGAGTACAGATTTGCGATGCTTACAAAAGCCAATAATGTCAAATTTTACGAGAAGTTTGCAAAGTCGTATCTGGAGTATTTCGGTTCGCAGATTATACAATACTCATCATTTGACGAACTCAAAAAACTTGTTTACAACTCCTCTATCAACTCAATATTTTTGGATTTGGAAAATGTCGGCGAAGAGGATATTAAACAGTATAAAAAAATACAACTTCCTATTATAGTAATCATAAAGCCGTCTCAGCAGAGACGCTTTGAAGAGTTTAATACCGATTTTATATCCTCTATTTTTGAACCTGTAAATATTACAAAACTTGTTAAGGTATTAGACCAGAAAATAAGCAAACTACCGAAAGAAGCGGCTCCGAAAGTTGTTCAGCCACAGCCGATAATACAACCTGCGCCGTATGTAGAGCCTGTATTACATACAGAACCTGTGCAGCCAAGCATTACGCCGATTTTTACGGTACCGCCACATGAACAGCCTGCGGAGCCGTCCTTTACCGTTCCGCCTATTGAGCAGCCTGCGCCATCGTTCACGGCGCCGCCTTATGAGCCGCGCGTAACGCTGGTTGAAGAACCGATTGAAGTAAAAATAGACATAAAAGAACCTGTTGTAAATGTGATAAATGATATTGCAAGACCAAAAGAGCCTGATATAGAGCCAACAATTAACGAGGAGCCGAAATTGGATATTAAATTTGATTTGAAAGATGATACGCAGACGGCTGCCGTCAAACAGCCTGTATTTGAAAGAGTGGAAGAGACGCCGAAAATAAATATTGATTTCTCTCATGAAGTTCCGCCTGCGGCGACGGAAATTCCTTCTGCGGCGCCGACACCGCCGCCGGTACAGCCTTTTTCTATTCCAACGCCGCCTCCGCCGCCTCCGCCTGTACAAAGCGCGGCGATAAAAGGACCCGGAACAATGTTTGATGCGAAAATCCTTGTAGCTGAAGATAATGAGATAAATCAAAAACTCATTAAAAGAGCTTTGCAAGATATCGGACTTACGATAACGATAGTTCAAAACGGACTTTTGGCTGTTGAAAA
The DNA here is from genome assembly GCA_031284315.1 of Campylobacteraceae bacterium. Taxonomy (GTDB): domain Bacteria; phylum Campylobacterota; class Campylobacteria; order Campylobacterales; family Campylobacteraceae; genus JAIRKW01. Next base: position 52,063 of record JAITAB010000026.1, on the reverse strand, counting down.
AAACAAGGAAGAACAGTTTGATATGGTATTTATGGATATTGCTATGCCCGTTATGGACGGCGTTGAGGCAACTCATCAAATCATTAAATACGAGCAGGCAACAGGCAAAAAACATACTCCGATAGTCGCCGTTACGGCAAACGCGCTTAAAGGCGACAGAGAGCGTTTTATGGGCGAAGGATTGGACGAATATGTAACAAAACCAATTAAAAAAGATGCTATTTTAAGGGTTTTGAATATGTTTATCCCTGATAAAATTATCCCTGACCCAAAAGTTGAACAGGCTATAAATCAAAAATTTGAATCAATCATGGCAAACAGTGCGCCAAGCGCGCCAACACCTGCGGCTTCAACTCCTGCGCCGTCTGCCGTTGAAACGCCGCCTCCGCCGCAAAGCGCGGTTCAACCGCATATAATAACCAGCGAAGCAAAAGATGTTTTGGTATATAAAAAGACAGCGCTTGAAACGAGTATATTTGCAGACGTATTGGAACAATTTGGAAATTCCATTCTATCCGTAAACGATGTTGCAGAGCTTAAAAAAGCGCTTGAACATACGCGCATAAAAATAGCTATTCTTGACAAAGAGCTTGGAGAAGGGGCTTTGGACGCGATTTTAAACCTCATAAAAGAAGCTGAAAAAAGACATAATAGCGCTCGTACGGCAACTATACTCTTTTATGATATTGACACATGTTCTGAGGCGGAAGCGGCGAAATTTGATGAAGTTAAAAAGAATATCATCAGTAAACAGTCGCTAAAATCATTGATAGCCAAGTATTTATAGGAAAAATGAATGAAAAAACTTAAAGTGTTGTCTGTAGATGATGACTTTATCAACTTAAAGTTAGTAAGGGCTATGTTGAAAAAAAATCCTAATATATCAAGCGTCATAGAAGCATCGAACGGTCTTGAAGCGCTAAATATCTTAAAACGGGAACAAGATGTTGATGTAGTTCTTTTAGATATTAAAATGCCTGTGATGGATGGTATAGAATTTTTGGCAAATATCCGTTCGCAAGGATTGAAAAATATGCCTATAATAGTCCTTACAACAGATGAAACCAAAAAATACGAAGCGCTTGAAAACGGCGCTCATGATTTTCTGGTAAAGCCGTTAAGAGAGCCTGAGCTTTCTGAAAAGATTTTAAAAATAGCGCAGCTGCTTGACTAACAAATAGCCTCTTTGATACTCGTATAAAGTGCGAGTATCTCCTCTTTTTTTGATATAAAACTGTTTTTATTGCAAACCAAATGCGCTGACGAGCGAGAGATAACTTCGGCTATTTCAAGCCCGTTTTGCTCCATAGTGCTTCCCGTCTCAACCAAATCCACAATAGCATCTGCCAAGCCTACAAGCGGCGCTAATTCTATAGAGCCGTAAAGCTTTATGATATTTACCGATATGGCTTTGGAGGAAAAATAATTTCTTGTTATATTTTCCATCTTTGTCGCTATTTTGATTTCGGGCAGTGAAAAATCAAGCTTTCTGTTTTTGGGTACGCCTATGCAAATTTTGCATTTGCCGACTCCCAAATCAAGCAGTCTTGTTAAATTTGCCTCCTGCTCTTCCAGCACATCCAATCCTGCCACGCCCATATCTGCCGCCTGATGCAAAACATACGCGGGAACATCTTGACTTCTGACAAGTAGAAATTTAAAATTTCCCTCATGTAAGATAAGCTTTCTATCATCAAAAATGAATGGTTTTTTAAAAGTCTTTTCAAATATTTTCAGCGTATCTTCCGCTATTCTTCCCTTAGGAAGCGCTATTGTCAGCATATTTTCTCCTTTATAAACTTAAAAATGTTTTTTCAAGAACCCTGAAAATCAACATCTCATCATACACGGCATTTTTGAAAAAACCGCACAAATATCCGCCGTCTCCGCCGCAAAAATAGATTTTCCTATTTTTGGCGCTGTTTTTTATGATAAGCTTTATGGATTTTATCACGCCGTAGCTTATCGCATCTTGTGTATTTTTCGGCATTGTATCAAGTCTTACGCTTCTATTAATATCAAGCTTTAAGCGGGACGAAACAGACATGTAAGCGGCGCTGTAAGCGGCAAATCCGGGCAAAATATATCCGCCGTCATGTACGCCGTTTTTCATAATATCCACAGTAACCGCGCTTCCTGCGTCCACAACTACGCCCTCATGCACAGCCTTGCATGCGCAAATCCTGTCTATGCCCATACAGGCATATTTCGTATCAAACTCTATATGCGGCTCCAAATCAAAAAAGTTTTTATCCGCATGCAAAAAAGGTTTCAAGTCATCATTAACGCAAATATAATAAACCTTCTCGTTAAATGTCAAACTCAAAAATTCCCGTATGCTCTTTACATACAAACGCCCATTCATGAACAGATGGGCGTTTGTATTTCCAATATCGCAAAGTATCAAGGTCTTACTCTAACGCGTAAAAGCTGTCTTTGTAAAAGATTTTATCTTTTGTGATAAACAAAAAATCGTCTATTTTCGACGGAAATTCAAAAATTTCAAACTCTTTCAGCTGAAAATCACTTTTGATAAGATATCCCATTTTTTCCAGAATATAGAGTTTTTTATTTGCTGAAACTCCCGCAAAAATCGCAAAAGGAAACTTTTTTTCGCCTAAAACTTTCAACTCCAAATCGTACAAAAATATTTTGCCGTCTTTGGTAAATACAAATACCCGCTCATCCGCCACTACCGCGTCTTTTATATCTTTGTCCATGTAGCTTATACTGCCGTCCGAATTTATGGCGATAATTCTTTTGGTAGTAGCGGCAAACATTCTATCCCCAGACACATCTAAAAATATGATATTGTTAAATTCGCGCTCGCCGCTTACGACAACGCTGTTTACAACCGTTTGGCTCTCTTTGTCTACTATGATGAGTTTGCCGTCAAGCGTTGGAAATATCACCAAACTCCCCAAAAAATACGGCGCCGCTATCCTTGAATCAACAGCCGCCACAGTATCCATTTTTTTTTGGAAAAACACGGTTGCGGTATTTATATCGGCAAGATAAAGCGTATTGTCAGAAGCGACTGAGGCAAGCGTATCGCCGTCCATGGAGGCAGAAGCTATCATAGTGTTGAGATTTAAAGCGTAAAGCAGTGAATTGTTACCATTTTTCACATGTATCTCTCCAAGCGGCGAAACGGAAATAAATTTATTGTCAAATTCGCCCAAAAAGCTATATCCATTTTCAATCTGCACGCTATTTTCTTCGCCCTTCATGGTAATGATTTTGCCGTCCTTTAAAGAAGCTCCGTTTTTCGTAACTTCTTTCAGGTTTGATGAGAGCGAACCGCTTGATTTGACGATGCCGTCAATACTATCAGCTTTAAAATACTGCCTTTTTGTGCCGCAGCCGCTAAAAAACAGCATCAAAACCAACATGGATATTGAAATTATCGTTTTTAACATTATTTTTCCTGCTTATTTGGTTGATAATGCTCCAAACCTTTTGCCAATTCGGAAAGCGAACCGCTCGTTATAGAGATAAACTGCAAGTTTGCTTCCTCTGTTTTTCCCGTTTTCAAAAGCTCATAACCGCTTTGCAAAGCTGCGAAATCGCTCATAACTTCGCTGTTTTGACCTAACACATAAGAGGCAAGCTGTCCGATAACATCGGATTTGTCTTCATCTATAAGCGTTTGCAAGGCTGCATTATCGCCGTTTTTTGCAGCTTCTTGAAAAACAAACGCTCTATATAGCGGCTTGTTTTTATTTTTCAGCGTATTCAAAGCCTGTTCGTTTGTAGGAAATACGAGCAGCGTTTTATAAGCTTCATTGGAAGCTTTGAGATTACTCTCTTTCAATGCGCCGTTTATGCTGTAGCCAATCAACAAAATAACGGCAACAACAATTATGGCGACTATTGAGCGTTTATGCCTTTTAAAAAAACGCTCGCCTTGAATGATGTTTTTTAACAGCTCTTCTTGCGTACTAAGCTCACTTTTCAGAGCTTCTAAATTTTCCTTTAAAGCCAAGTTGTTTCCTTTGTATTTCTAAAATTAAAAATTATATAGTACCATAGTAAAAATAAAATCTAAATAATCACAATTTCAGCGCGATTGAAAACTCATTTTGGTACAATGCCTTTAACTTATAATTTTTCAAGTACAAATAAAGGTTGTTTATGAATATCGACGGCAAATTGCTCTCAAAATTGGAAACTCTCTCGTCTTTGAAAATAGAAGGCGGCAAAAGAGAAGACATTATAAATCAGCTTAGTGAGATTGTAAATTTCGTAGAAAACCTGAATGAGCTGGATTTGGGCGCTTATGAAGCGACATTTACAACTGTTGAGGGCGGGACGCCTTTTCGCGAAGATATACCCAAAAATGATGAGAGAATTATTCAAACTGTTATTAAATATGCTCCAAAAGCCCAAAACGGCTTTTTTATAGTTCCTAAAATTATAGAATAAAAGAGGTTCACATGGCAGAGATTCCGAATATTAGAGCTTTACTGAAAAATGTCGTAGCCTATAAGGCTTCTGATTTGCATCTTGTCAGCAGAAGCGAACCGCAGATAAGGATAGACGGAAAACTGACGGCTGTAAATATGCCCAAACTTGACGGCGCAACAATAAAGGAGATGTGCTACACTCTCATCACCGACAAGCAGAAAAAAAATCTTGAAGAAAATAAAGAGCTTGACTTTTCCATACATCTGCCCGAAGCAGGACGATTCAGGGTCAATTACTATTACACAATGAACGGCGATTTGGCGGCGGCTTTTCGTACTATCCCCGTTGTTATTCCAACATTGAACGAACTGAAATCGCCCGCTATCTTTAAAGCAATCACAAAAAGAGAGAAAGGCTTGATACTTGTAACAGGACCGACAGGAAGCGGCAAATCAACCACGCTTGCGGCAATGTTGAATGAAATAAACAATACAGATCATAAACATGTTATCACGATTGAGGACCCGATAGAGTTTATCCATGAGAATAAAAAATCGCTCTTTTCCATGAGAAATGTAGGCGAAGATACAAAAGGTTTTTCTACCGCTCTTAAATACGCATTGCGCGAGGATCCTGACATCATACTTGTGGGCGAGATGAGAGACAGAGAGACAATGGCTACAGCTGTTACTGCGGCAGAAACGGGGCACTTGGTTTTTGCAACGCTGCACACTACTTCAGCCGTTCAAACCATTAACCGTATTATAGACAGCTTTGAAGGGAACGAACAGGTTCAGATAAGAAATATGCTCTCCGTTTCGCTTACGGCTGTTATCTCTCAAGCGCTGCTGCCAAAAATAGGAGGCGGACGAATTGCCATATTTGAGATTTTAATCTCCAATCCAGCTATCGCCAACCTCATCAGAGAAGACAAAGTGCATCAAATATATTCACAGATGCAGCTCAACAAGGCTCAGTCGGGCATGATAACCCAAACGCAATCCATGACAGACGCCATAAAAACCAATCTTATCACGAAAGAAAACGCTTTGCGGCACTCCACGCAGCCGCAGGAACTTAGCAACCTTATAACTATCGGGGGATAAAATATGGATTTTTCGTGGTTTGATATATTAACTATCATAATTATCGCTCTTATCGGCATTAGAGGCGCTATAAACGGCTTTATAAAAGAGCTGTTCAATCTGCTGGGGCTGGCAGGCGGTATTTTTCTCGCCGCCCGCTTTGCGAACAATGTCGGAAAAATTATTAATGAAAATATATATACCATGCACAACGAAGCTGCGGCTCAGCTTGTCGGTTTTGTCATTACGCTACTTTTTGTCTGGTTTTTTTGTTTCATGGCAGGATTGATAATTTCAAAACTTTTCAATTTGGGCATAATGGCTGGCATTAACAGATTTTTGGGATTTGTGTTTTGCTGTTTGAAAATGTTCCTGATATTTTCGGTTATTATATTTGCGCTTTCAAATATAGAATTTGCAAGAGTTAAACTTGACAATGCACTGGAAAATAGCTTTTTGTATGAAAAATTTCTCTTCATGGGCAGTAAAATATTAGACATGGAGTTAAAAACCATACACGGGAATATGACCGATATAACGGAAGATGCTGAAGAAAATATAGAGTTTATGCTTGACAATATAAGTGAAATCACGAGCGATGATATTAATATATCATTAACTCCAATTGAGTAAAAGGAGACAACATGAAAAAACTCGAAAATATTGAGTATGACGCGTTGCTTGCGAGCTTTAAGGATATTTTAAAAAGAAATGGATTAAAGTTTACCACGCAAAGAGAAGTGATTTTAAAAACGCTTTACTCTAACAACGGACACTTTACGCCCGATGCTTTGTACCTTATCATCAAAGAAAAATATCCCGAATTGAATGTAGGCATAGCGACAGTTTACAGAACGCTGAATGTGCTGGAAGAGTCCGATATCGCTACTTCGCTCTCTTTTGGCAGTCAAGGTAAAAAATTTGAGCTTGGCAACAAACCGCACCATGACCACATAATTTGCAAAAACTGTGGAACAATTGTGGAATTTGAAGATAAATCCATAGAAAAACTGCAGGAAAAAATCGCCAAAAACAACAATTTTAAACTTACAGGACACCTCATGCAGCTTTACGGTATTTGCAACAATTGCCAAAAAAATTAAAAGGAAAAAATTGTTTTTTACAAACCAGCTTGAAATACAAAGACTTGAAAAAGCCGAAGCCCTTAAAGCCATCGGTAAAAATCCGTACAGACACGGCACAACAAGAGACATAAATACAAGCGAATTTAAAAAAAGATTTGCTTACATAAACGATTTGGAAGAGAAAAAAGACGATAAAATCATATTGACGCTTATCGGCAGAGTGAAATTTTTGCGATGGATGGGAAAAGCGGTCTTTGCCAAAATAGAAGATGAAGACGGCGATTTGCAGATATATTTCAATAAGGAAGCTCTTGGCGAAGAGTGGTTTAGCCATATCAAAAAACTGCTTGATGTGGGCGATATAGTGCAAGTGAGCGGTTATCCGTTTATAACCAAAACGGGAGAACTTTCCTTGCATGTAATCACCCTTGAAATAGCGGCAAAATCCATAACGCCTCTTCCCGAAAAGTTTCACGGGCTTCAGGATAAAGAGCTTAGATACCGCCAGCGGTATCTTGATATTATCATGAATCCGGAAGTCAAACAGACTTTTAAAACCAGAAGTAAAATTATAAGCGTAATCAGAAGATTTTTCGAAGAGCATGGCTTTTTGGAAGTTGAAACTCCTATGATGCATCCGATACCCGGAGGCGCAAACGCAAAGCCGTTTGTTACTTTTCACAATGCTTTGGGCGTTGAAAGATACCTTAGAATTGCTCCCGAACTATATCTGAAAAGACTTGTTGTCGGCGGATTTGACGCTGTTTTTGAAATAAATAGAAATTTTAGAAACGAAGGATTGGACGCTACGCACAATCCCGAATTTACAAGCATAGAATTTTATTGGGCGCATCATAACTATAAAGATTTGATGGATTTGACGGAAAAACTGCTGTATGTACTGCTCCAAACGCTTAATTTACCTGAAATTTTGCCTTACGGCGATAAAATCATAGATTTTTCAAAACCGTTTCAAAAGATTTCATTCAAAGACGCGCTAATCAACATCGGAAACATTGACGCTTCTATTTTAAATGATAAAAAAGCCATTGAAAACAAGCTTAAAAAAGACGGTTTTGATGTCAAACCAAACCTCAATTTAGGACAGCTTAAAGCTGAATTGTTTGATAATTATATAGAAGAGAAGCTGATAAATCCGACTTTTGTGGTTGATTATCCCATAGAAATCAGCCCGCTTTCCAGAAGAAGCGACGAAGATAAAAATATAGCCGAAAGATTTGAGTTATTTATTGCAGGCAACGAACTCGCAAACGGTTTTAACGAATTAAACGACCCCTTAGACCAGTATGCGCGTTTTGCGGCGCAGCTTGAAGCAAAAGCGGCGGGAGACGATGAAGCGCATGAGATGGACGAGGATTATATCAAGGCTTTGGGATACGGTTTTGCGCCGACGGCAGGAGAAGGGCTTGGTATAGACAGGCTTGTCATGCTTTTGACAAATCAAATCTCAGTCAGAGATGTTATACTGTTCCCTGCGATGAAACAGATAAAATCAAATGATAAACAAAACGAAGGAGACAATGAATGAGTTTTTTAGCTAAAAATGACCCTGAAATTTACGCGCTTTTTGAGCAGGAATTGGAACGACAAAGTTATAATCTTGAAATGATAGCAAGTGAAAATTTCGCCTCAAATGCCGTTATAGAGGCTATGGGAAGCATTTTGACAAATAAATATGCCGAAGGATACCCTTCAAAAAGATATTACGGCGGCTGCGAAATAGTAGATAAAATAGAAGAGATAGCGATAGAAAGAGCCAAAAAGCTTTTTAACTGCCAATATGTAAATGTACAGCCAAACTCCGGTTCGCAGGCAAATCAAGCCGTATATCAAGCTCTTTTGAAACCTTATGATAAGATTTTGGGAATGGATTTAAGCCATGGAGGACATTTGACGCATGGCGCAAAAGTAAGCAGTTCGGGCAAAAATTATCATAGCTTTTCGTACGGCGTAGAGTTAAACGGCAGAATAAATTACGATAAAGTAAGAGAGATAGCAAAAATAGTCCGCCCGCAAGTGATAGTGTGCGGCGCGTCCGCATATCCAAGAGAGATTGATTTTAAAGCTTTCAGAAGCATAGCGGATGAAGTCGGGGCGTATCTATTTGCCGATATAGCGCACATAGCAGGACTTGTCGCGGCAGGTGAACATCAAGACCCGTTCCCGCACGCTCATGTAGTTACAACAACAACGCATAAAACGCTAAGAGGTCCAAGAGGCGGCATCATTATGACAAATGACGAAGAGTTGTCAAAAAAGATAAATTCCGCTATATTTCCGGGCATTCAAGGCGGTCCCTTGGAGCATGTCATAGCCGCTAAAGCCGTAGGATTTGGCGAGAATTTAAAATCGGAATGGAAAATTTATGCAAAGCAAGTCAAAACAAACGCCAAAATTCTTGCAGATGTTTTATCCGAAAAAGGATTTGACATCGTAAGCGGAGGAACGGACAACCACTTGATACTGCTTAGCTTTTTAAACAGAGAATTCAGCGGCAAAGACGCCGACCATGCGCTTGAAAACGCCGGTATCACAGTCAATAAAAATACAGTCCCGGGAGAGACAAGAAGTCCTTTTGTAACTTCGGGCGTCAGAATAGGCTCCGCCGCTCTTACTTCGCGCGGCATGAAAGATAAAGAGTTCACTTTTATCGCCGAAAAAATAGCCGAAGTATTGGAAAACATAAACGACATATCCGTTCAGCAAAAAGTCAGAAAAGAGGTGAGAGAACTCTCGTCCAAATTTATCATTTACGATAGACCTACATATTAAGGATAGAAAATGGAAGAACATGAATTGAGCGATATTTTATTAGAGCAGATGAATTCCAAGAACAGCGCCACAGTCAAGATAAAAAGACTGCTCGTTATTGTCGTGCTTTTAATATTGTTGTTTATTGTGGTGCTGATGATAATGAGGTTTATCAACAAAAGCGATGAACAGCCGCAAAATACTTTAACGCAATCCATGCTTGAAGAGAGTACAAATATCCAAACAATTACGCCGATTACGGAAGAAAATGACTCCATAATTGAAAATATTGAAGAAAATATATCGTCTCAAGCCGCCGAAATAACACAAATATCGCCGCTTATAACAGAAGCGCAAAATGAAACGCAGATTGAAGAACCTACGATTGCGCCGCAGCCGCCTGTTAAAACGGAGGAGAATGTCAAAACGCCGCAGCCGCCGATTAAGACCGAAACCTCTTCAAATCAAGCCGCAACGCCCAAAGGCTGGTATATACAAGTAAGCTCCGCCGCGAACGCGCCTGCGAAAAGCTTTTTGGATGGCGTTTCAAAAAAAGGATATTCGTATCGGCTGCATAAAACAACCGTCAATTCAAAGCAGGTTACAAAAACTCTCATAGGTCCGTACAGTTCGGATAAAGAAGCAAGAAACGCGCTCGTTAATGTCAAAAGCGACATCAGCAAAGACGCATTTCTTTATCAAGTCAAATAACAACATGGGTCGGTTTTTCCGACCCGTTTAAAATATGAAAATTTTTTGCGTCATTGGAAATCCGATAGAACATTCCGTCTCTCCTCTCATGCATAACGCCGCGTATAAGGCTTTTGGCATAAATGCAAATTACACAAAAATATTGCTTGAAGATAGCGGCAAATTAAGAGAAACTCTTTTAAAATTTGAAGGCGCAAATGTAACCGTCCCGCACAAAGAGAGCGCATTTAGCGCATGCGATGAAATTTTAGGGATAGCAAAAAATATAGAAGCCGTAAATACGATAGTCAAAAAAAACGATAAACTTATCGGCTTCAATACGGATGCGGCGGGTTTTTTTGAAGCGATAAAAGAGTTTGGCAAAATAGAAAACGCCCTTATATTGGGAGCTGGCGGCGCGGCAAAGGCAATCGCGTTTATTTTGCGGCAAAATGGTATTGAGCCTGCTATCCTTAATAGAAGCGCCGAGAGATTGGAATTTTTTAAACAAAAAGGCTTTAAAAGCTTCTCTTGGGAATATTTCGCGCCCGAAAAATACGATATTGTTATCAATACGACATCAGCAGGACTGAAAGACAATGCTTTGCCCGCGCCTGAAAAAATACTAAATCAAACGCTCAAAAACGCGCGGTTTGGATTTGACGCGGTTTACAATAAAAAAACGCCGTTTTTAAAACTGTGCGATGAATTTGGATTGAAATGCAAAGACGGTCTTGATATGCTTTTGTATCAAGCGGTTTTTGCTTTTAATATATTTTTTGACAACGCCTACGATGAAACAAAAATCGCCCAAATAATGCGAAAAAGTCTGCTTAATATATAACTCTTTTGTAGAGATTATACCAACTAAAATACACCATCAAGCTCATATTATCCCGTGACAGAATAAAATTAGTTATTTCGCTTTTATCGCTCTCATTTTCACGAATAGACAAGAGACAATTATACTGTTCAATTTTTGAAAATCATACTCGTGCTCTTTGCCGTTGCGCATGAAAATATAATATTTTTTTGCAAGTCAAATCTTATATCGCCGCCCATGTCATTGCGCAGGTATCCGTCAAAAAACAAAAAATCATTCGGCGCGCTGTTCTTTTAATACAGGTTATTGACAAATTTAAAGAACAATCCGTTACGCTTTGCCGATTATTCGCATATATCCGCTTCGGCAAATTTTCAACAAAATATCCAGCGCTGGAGGCATGCATGGAGCTTTAGTAATTTCATCTTTATATTCAAGCGGCTCTTTTGAAAATTTGGCAATATCTGCTCGTTTTTCGTCTATACACCCATGTTTACAAGCAAATTCAAGTGACTGTAGTTTCAGTAAGTATTTCACTTTTAGTAAATTTTAAAATAAAATCCTCAAGAGAGAAATTCAGTTATTTCATATTCGCCCGCTCCATACACATGGTCGTATTCATAAAAATCATAAAACAACATGGAGTTGCTTTTCATGAGGTAAAACTGCTATTTTTTCTATAGAGTTCGTTATGTTTTTTGGAATTTTCCTTTACAATAAGCATGGCTTTATGGCTAACTGTTGCATGCGTAAATTCATTGTAAAATGCAATATGCCTTATAGGACGCAGCATTTTAAAGCTGCAGATTTTCAATACCAACAATATCAAACATTTTTTGATAAAAAACATTTTATATTTTCGTTCTGTCTTTCAAGGCTTTTGAGAGTGAAAGCATATCCACATTTTCAAGCTGTACGCCCGTAGGAACTCCCTGCGCAATTTTCGTAAAATTCAAATCCAAATCTTTCAGCCTGTCTTCTATAAACAGTATCATCGCATCGCTTGCCAAAGAGGGCGTAAAGGCAAATATCGCCTCTTTTATCCCGACTTCTTGGATTATCTCTTTTAGTTTTTCTATCTTTTCCAAATCATCAAAAACAAAATAACGCCCCGAAAACAGCCCATGTTCTTCAAGCGTAAATATATCTTTCGCGCTTTCTACCACACAAAGCTGCCCATTACTGCGCATTTCATCTATACAGATTTCGCAAATCTCATGTTCGCTTACTCCGCCGCATTTTTTGCATCGCCTGATATTTTGCGCTGCGTCCTCAATCGCATGAGCAAGCCTCATGGCGCCGAATGTATCCACAAGAGTCAAATGATAAGCAAAGCGCAGAGCTGATTTTTTGCCCACAGAAGGCAGCGCCGTAAGCGCTTCTACCAAGCGGTTAAATTTTTGAAGTTTCATGGAGTGAAGTTTAACCTAATTTATTTTAAGACGCGGTAAGATTGATAAAAAAGCAGTGGAAGCCCTCTTTGTATTCATAATCCAATTTCAACTTATGAAGCCTGAGAATATTTTCCACTATATACAGCCCAAGCCCCATGCCGCCGACTGTTTTATCTTTTTTATCAGAATGGATAAACGGCTCTCTGCTTTTGGCAAACAACTTATCTAAGACTTCGCCTTTGTTGCAAAAAGATAGTATGCCGCGCTCCAAAGTAATGGCAACCTGCCCTTCACTGCCGTATTTTATAGCATTGTCAATGAGATTTTTAAAAGCAAGCGGCATGAAATCCATATCGGCATTAATATACACATTTTTACTCGGAAGTTTTACGCTTATTTTTTCTTTTAAACGGTCAGGATTTATCATCAAAATATCAAACGAAGCGGCTAAAATTTCTTTAATGGAGCATTTTTTTATATTCATTTCGTAGTTTTTTGCCGCAAGACGCTCTATTTTGGCAAATTCATTAACAATATCGTCAAGTCGGCGGAAAACATTAATAAGCCGCTCTTTATTTACGCCCTCTTCTATCATTTCGACTATAATGCGCCCTTTTCCTATCGGAGTTTTTAACTCATGCATGATAGCGCGCGTAAAAAGAGTGCGAAAGGCAGTCGTATCGGCGATAATTTTGAGAGGTTTGTCAAGCTTTTCCAAAAGTTTGCCCTTTAAGTTTTTATAGCGGCTAACAATTTTGCTTTATATACATATTGTTTATCACTGCAGTCGTAAAATTAAAAAAGAGGCGAAAGGCAAACGCAAATTTGCCATCCGCCTAAAAACAGTTTATCCTACTAATTTATAGCCTATGCCTCTTACGGAATAGATATATTTCGGATGTTTTGAACTGTCGCCTATTTTCGCTCTAATTCTTCCTATAATAACATCAAGACTTTTGCCGCCTTTATCTTTTATAGATCTGCAGTTGTAAACCAATTGCTCGCGAGAAAGCGAAAAACTGTGCTGTTGAATCAAACATGCAAGTATTTCATACTCCGCAGGCGTAAGCGTAAGCGGTTTGTCTTCAAGAAAAATCTGATGTCTTTTTTCATCTACTCTAAATCTTGAATCCTCATGCGAAGCCTCTTCAACCTGCGCGGCAACTTTTTTGTATCTTCTGATAAGACTAACGATTCTCGCATACATTTCCTGTGGATTGTACGGCTTGGCCAAATAGTCGTCAGCGCCTATTTGAAGTCCTATAATCTTATCGGACAAATCGCCTCTTGCAGACGAAACAATGATGGGGATATTGTACTTTGTCGCAACTTCACGACATACGTCAAGTCCGTCAATTCCAGGAAGCGTCAAGTCCAAAATTAGCAAATCGTAATTTTTTACTCCCGCGCTTAATCCAAGATACGGATCTTCGTAATTGGTGATCTTAATATTATAGCGTGCCAAATATTCGCTTAATATCTGAGCGAATTCTATATCATCTTCAATCATCAAAACATTAATCATAATGCACTCCTTCAATGAGATTTTATAAATTAAAAGGCAGAACCTTTACAAGTTATAATTATAGCAACTTTTCTATGACAAAACTCTAACAGCAATTTATTTTTTATTGCTGATTTGCCATTTTTTTCACTATTCCTTATTTTTTTCAACACTTCCACCATAAATATACATTTAGCGTATTATAAACTTTATACATATAAAATTACCTTAATCTGTGAAAAAATGCCAATATATTAAGTATGAAATAGATAAAAATTGAATTTTTATAAAAATTATCTATTTTTATAACTTTTATACTTTGCTTTTTAGCGGCGTTTTCATGGGAACACACATTTCAAAAGCGCTTTTCTTCTTAACTTGCAACTGTAAAACTCTATTTTTATTTCGATATTTATCGCGTTCATTATTTAAAATATCCCGCCTCTTACTAACTATTAAACTTATTTTTGATAGAATTACGGTTTTTCATGAAAGGATTTTTATTGGATTTTGAGTATTACGAAATTTTAGAAATTACAAAAAACGCGGGGACAGACGAAATAAAAAAAGCTTACCGCAAATTGGCTCTCAAGTACCACCCGGACCGCAATCAAGGAGACAAAGAAGCTGAGGAAAAATTTAAACAGATAAATGAAGCTTATCAGGTTTTAAGCGATGCAAATAAACGCGAAATTTATGACAGATACGGTAAAACAGGACTTGACAGGCAAGGATTTAGCCATTTTTCCGAACAAAATTACGAAGATATTATGGGGGATTTGGGATCTATATTTGAGTCTGTTTTTGGCAGCGGATTTGGTTTTGGCAGCGGTAAAAGACGAAAAAGCAATGAAAAATATCCGTCAGATTTGGAAAGCGAAATAACTTTAGAATTTAACGAAGCGGTTTTCGGCTGCAAAAAAGAAGTAAATTTCTCTTACAAATTGCCATGCAAAACATGCGGTGGAAGCGGAAGCGAAGACAAAGTCAAAACCGAATGCCCCAAATGCGGCGGCAAAGGGCAGGTATTTTATCGTCAAGGCTTTATGACATTTTCACAAGCCTGTCCGAAATGCCGCGGCAGCGGGCAAATCATAAAAAACCCATGCAAAACATGCGGCGGCAAAGGCTGGGAAGAGATAAAAGAGAGTGTTGCTGTGGATATTCCTGAGGGTATTGACAACGATAACCGCATCAGAATCGCCAAAAAGGGCAATGTCATGCAAGATGGCAGCAGGGGCGATTTGTATATATTTATCAATGTGAAAAACGATGAACGGTTTGTGCGCGACAGGCAGAATATCTACATAGAAGTTCCCGTATTTTTCACGCAGGCAATTTTAGGCGAAACTGTCACTATCCCAACCATAAGAGGCAAAAAAGAGTTAAAACTCCCGATGGGCGCGCATGACAAACAGCAGTTTGTGTTTAAAAACGAAGGCGTGAAGGATTTGCACACTAAACAAATTGGAAATTTTGTAGTGCAAATTTCCATTAAATACCCCAAAACATTGAACGATGAACAAAAAAATATGCTCAAAAAACTTCAAGATTCTTTTGGCATAGAAAGTTCAGCGCATGACGAGAGCGTGTTTGATAAAATAAAAAGCTGGCTTAATTAGACAGAATTAAGATTGTTTTTACCGCCAAATTTTGGCTTTTATTTTTGAGAGAAATGTTATTAAAGTATTAAATGCTTTTTAAGTAGTAAGCATATTAATATATAGCAAACAAAAATATATTGTAATTAACTTTTCATAAACACCAAAAAACAATATACTTTCTTTGCCGCCAACCCGCCCTGAAGCTAAACAATAAAATTTTTAAAATAGTTTAGATTTAATAGAAATATTTTTTATAAATTGTTAAATATATGTGAAAAATAGAAATTATTTCATGAGTCTATACTGGGACATTATGAAGGGCAAACTTGTTAATCTACAAAAGTAGAAATTAATTTGAGAGTCTAGACTCTACTCTATCAATAGGGAACTCATTATCTACAAAAGTAGAAATTAATTTGAGAGTCTAGACTGAGTAAAAACTCAATCACCCGTCAGGCTATCTACAAAAGTAGAAATTAATTTGAGAGTCTAGACGAGATAAATGCCAAAGTAGATGAGATAATATCTACAAAAGTAGAAATTAATTTGAGAGTCTAGACAAACTAAATCTGACATAAGCGAGAAAATATCTACAAAAGTAGAAATTAATTTGAGAGTCTAGACTGTTGTGGCTAAATCTTGTGCGCTGTTATCTACAAAAGTAGAAATTAATTTGAGAGTCTAGACATATTTTGCCAAGTTTTGCTTTAAGCGCTTATCTACAAAAGTAGAAATTAATTTGAGAGTCTAGACTATTAATAAAATAGATTGCTCTTACATTATATCTACAAAAGTAGAAATTAATTTGAGAGTCTAGACCACACAGGAGCTTATCAAAGAGGCTCTTTCATCTATAAAAGTAGAAATTAATTTGAGAGTCTAGACCTCCGTCATGAAGCCCCAAACCGCCCGTATCTATAAAAGTAGAAATTAATTTGAGAGTCTAGACCAAATAAGCCCGTCTGGAATGAATATATATCTATAAAAGTAGAAATTAATTTGAGAGTCTAGACACAGTAAACCATGGCTGGCTGTAGTTGCGGCGCATCTATAAAAGTAGAAATTAATTTGAGAGTCTAGACCCGCGACAATGACAATCTGCGATAATTATCTATAAAAGTAGAAATTAATTTGAGAGTCTAGACAAATTAACAGGCGGGCGGTATATTGACAATCTATAAAAGTAGAAATTAATTTGAGAGTCTAGACAAGAAATAATTGCAGAGTATGAAAAACGCATATCTATAAAAGTAGAAATTAATTTGAGAGTCTAGACCTTTCATAAAGCGATGTGGGCGTGTCCGCGTATCTATAAAAGTAGAAATTAATTTGAGAGTCTAGACTCTACACATGAAAATATAGCACAAAAGAGGCGATATTTCAATATGTTTTTCATTTTTCTTGAAAACATATTTATCCCCCGTCATAAATAATGCATTTGACATTGATATGTTAAAGAACCGATGGCGTCATCATATAATACGATTCGTTAAAACAACCATAAAAAAATTAAGACTCACCTTTGCTATTATGTGAAAAACAGCAGTTCTTGATCTCTATGAATTGCATTTCCATATTTAACCGCCTTCTTTTCATCCGTTTCAAATATAAAAATACTGTCTTCTCCGCCAAATTGTTTGGCAAATATATTTTCTATTTTTATTTTTAAAGTATCCATGACTCTTTTCGAGTTATTAACTTCAAAAACAGAGTATTGCAGTCTAATGCCGCCGTATCTTTCAAGCGTTTTTGAAAATCTACTTCTTAATTTATCGTTTGATATATCGTAACTCACAACAAGCATATAATTTACTCCATTAAAAATTGAGGGTATTCCGACACATAGTTTTGCTGCATAAAACAACGATAAAATTGACGCATATAATTAAAAATTGCCGCTTTTTGTTCTATCAATACATCATAAAACATTTTAGTATAGTCGCTGTTTTTTTCGCGTTTTAAAATATACTCATTTTTGATAAAGTTGAAATCCTCCGCTTTGCACTGTTGAACGCCAAAAGCTTTTCTGACCTGCTTGTCTATTATGCAGCGAAAAGGCTCCACCAAATCACAAACCAGCGACTTACGCTTAAACCAGAGCTGATGATAAACGCCTTTATATGGGTCAAATCCAAACAGTCGGACAAATACCTCAATATAATTGAACAATATAGTATAGCCAATATCAAGAGTCGCATTTATCGGGTCTATCTTTGTTCTGGGAGAGCGGTTTTTCCAAGCAAACGGTTCAAAATAAACAGAGAAAAAAATCGTTGCCGCCTTGCCCTCAAGCCCCATAACGACATCATAATTTGAAGCATTCGGGATTAGAGATAAAATGGCTGCGCACTGCTCTTTTGCTTTTTGTATATTGTCCGTTTTCAGGCGGGTTTTTCTCAATAAACTCAACTGATTTTTTATCTTGTTTGTTACCAATATTTTTGGAATTTGCAAATTTTCCTTATCATACTCATACTGCTTTTTGCGAAGTAAAAAATTGGCTTCGGCTGTGATGGAAAAGAAGAAAACAGGTCTTAGGTTTTGCTTCATCACGACAAGCGATATCCCGTATCTGGTGCATTTGTCAATTAATGGAGTCGTAATACTCGCATGTCCTATGACAAACAGCGCCAATATTTTCTGAAACGGCAGCTTTGTAAGCGTCTTTTTCTCTTCAATATTCTCAAGCAGCAACTCTCCGTTCGCGACACGCAACGATCTATCCTTAATGCAATTTATGACAAAAATAGAGCGGTACTCTATATCTTTATGCGTAAACATTTTCAATATCCACTTTATCGCACAATGCGCAATATATGCAATGCGTGCATTTGTTTGTATTGATTGAGATAGATTGTTCTGGGTCAAACTGCTTAAATTTCAAAATAAAATCCTGCAATTCTTTTTTATTTTCCTCATTTGGAACGGCTGCGGGAAAAGTTTTATTGGTAGATATTGCGTAAAAAGCCAGATTTTTGACATCATATCCCATCTCAATCATGCAAAAATATTCCGCCCAAAGCTGATAAATCTGACCCTGATAAATTTCATTGATTTGATATTTTCGCTCTATAAGTAATTTTTCTTTGGTTTTGTAAATATCTATATTTCCGACAATACCAAGCTCGCCGCAATAAACAGGCAAACCCGTTATCTCATCTTTTCTACTGCTGTAATTTTTATTGTCAATCGTCCCATGTGCGACTTTACCGCGCGTTTGCGGAACAGCATGCACCAACTCCTCATCGCCGCCCATGTAAACATTATGCAAATAAATAGAATACGGACAAAATATAAAATCATTTAAAGTTGATATGGCGATGTAGTTGTGCATCATTTTTGCATATCGGTTTGATTTTCTTTTTGATTTTTGAAAGCAAAAGAAGCTAATTTATCCAACCATGATTTATTATCATTGAGCCAAAGATCCCATTCTTCATCTGAAACAAATAAATTCAAATCAATCTTTTCGCCCTCATTATTTTTTTTACTCCACATCTTGATATGTTCATACATAATTATACCTTTGCGGGCAATATTATAAGCGCCATTTGCATCTCCATCTTTGGGAAATTTAGCATTTTCTTGATATTGATAAAGACGCGAATCAAAATGTTCTCCTTTATTATTTCTTATTGGAGAATGTAAAAAATTAACAGGTTGTTTTTTATTTATATCACCCGAATTTCTTATTTGTTGAATAAGGTCGATTGCAAAACGAAGCGATTCCCATGCTGTATAATTATGGTTGGGAATTTTTGACAACATAACGCCATTTTTTAATTGCTGCAGTAAGGATTCTTTTTTGTTGAAAATTCTAAATAATATATCTAAATAATCATCTTTTATGTTATAAAATTCAACCGTACCTTCTTTTTTATCATTACCTTTTTTATATTTATAGCGTTCCAAAGATTTCCCATTTTTGCTTGACCATAATCGCCATATTTTGTTCGCTTGATCAACATATTCAAAAAAGTAGTCGCCATATTCGTCTATACCAATATCAGAAAAAACCCCCATAATTTGCTTTTTAATATATTCTTCGCTACCAGTTTTCAGATAGATTGTTTTTCGCCATCCCGTTATCGGGTCGGTTACAGAAGTATAATTGGCACGAGTATATAGTATAATGCCGACTTGTTTTTTATTTTCAATGTCTTGATAATTCGTTACAGGTGGTGTCAATTGCAGAGCATTATACACTGATCCAATATCTCCATTAGAAATGTCTTTGTACACTAAATAATTAAGCTTCTTTGCCAAAGCTAATTCAAATTTTTGATAAACTTGCTTTTCAACTTTTTGGCGTTTGCGCTTAAAACCGGTATTTAGATCTTCCAAAACAATAAAAGTTGGTTTGAAATTTTTCAGATCAATAATTTTTTTAATAATTTCATAAAGCACGACGGAAATATATCCATCTTTTAGGTTGCGAATGTTGCCTATTTCATGCCAATTCTTTCTACTATCCTGCCGCTTTTTTGATTTTTCATAAATTGCATTATAGTAGTCTTTTCCATTGATGATATTTAAACTATCCTGTTCTTTTATTGCTCCATCTTTAGAAATTAATGAGTAATAAATTAGATGATTTTCGCCTCTATCAATACCAAAAAATTGAATATCATCAGACAAAACAAATGCATTATTTATATCATTATTTATATCATTATTTACTGATTTTGTATAATTTATTTTTATAGGAATATGAAAAAAATATTTGTCTTCTGTAAATCTTCTATCCTTAATAATATCATAATCAAAAACACTTACAGTCCTATCATCACTCCTTCTATGTATTGGTTTATCTTTCTCATGAATTATTATTTCATTCTCTTCTATAGCTCGCTCTCTATAAAATATTTCACCACCACCACATAATTGCATTGTACTGTCTTCTTGGAAAATATGTTCCCAATAAAGCGTTTGCAGATTTTTTTTGCCAGCACTTTTTTCAGAAAAATCCTTACTATAAATCTCAAACAAATATAATTCATTGAATTTGTTCTTATATTTTGTTGAAATAGCCTTTAAAACTTCGTTCCAATTTATAGGTATAAAACTGCAATCATAACAATCCGCCAATATTTTTGTTACTTCTTCATCAAATAATTTCTTATTTATATACTTTTTATTGGTAATATTTTTTAGTAATGGATATTTTTTTTCATAATTTTCTTTGATAAATATCTGTAATTTTTCGATTGCTTCTTGAGGGTTGCGTTTTCCAATATCGCTATACTTTTCTTTATATTTGCTCACAAATCCCTTACCTGCAAGAGTTTTAAATGCTAAATTTTTCAGTATGAGACGTTCGACACTGCTGTCAGATGTTTTATACATAAGATTGTCTTTTTTTTCTGTATCAAAAAGAGAGGTTTTTATAAGTATCCCCAAGTAATATTTACTCTCATTTTTCAAAATAATGGCACGTTTATTTTTCTCTTGACCATCACTGAAACCGCCAAGCAAAACACTGCAATCAAAATTGAGTTTGAGTTTGTTTTTTTTGGCGTCATCTTGAGGCTTTTTAGTCAGATAATTTCTGATAATATCGTACCATTTAAACCATAAAATATCATCAGAATACAATAGTATATAAAGAGCATTAGATAGCTCAGGATTAATAGGTCCACCTTTTATTTTATCTGCTTTAACAGAAAAATTTTTCAATATTTTAATAACTTCAACGATACCATCTAACCAATTTTTTATTTTTGTCTTATTGTTTTCGTCTTTATAGTCCACAATATTCAATATTTCATGAGACAAGCTAAAAGTATTTTGTATATTCTTGTCTATGTCAGCACATATCAAATTAATAATATTTCTACTTGGAGAAATATTTTCATTAATTATTTTTTTAAAACTCTCATCCTCTAAAATAGATTCCTTAAAAAATGCCTTGCTCCAATCAGTTTGTGTATTATTATCAAGAAGTTCAAATAGCCCCGACAATTCGACAGCATCATTTAGTTTTAATTGCTCTTCCCTCTTTTTGTCATAAGTTGCCACAGCTTTATAATACTTTTTTTTATTTTTGTCTTGCAAATTGACTTGTATAAATTCTTCTATTTCATGCCAATTTGATAGGTATTTATTTGAAATAATATTAACAGCGCTTTTTGACCAATAAATACCATTCCAATTTTGGCAACTTTTTATCCATTCGTTAAAAGCAGGAACACTGCGTATATCAGATTCATTTGGTTTTTTCTTGAAAAACATTTTGCATGCGCTATCTATTTTGGATAGTAATTCTTGAAGGTTAAATATCGTATCATTTTTGTTTTCATAACCTTGCAATGCATTCTCTTGATCTTTTCGTGTATCATATTTTAATGCCAAAAAAGGCATTTTCTTTTTTCCGCAGCCAATTTGCTTATTGAGAGTTTTAAATGGTTCCAATTTTTTAAAATTTTTTTCATTATTTTTTGACTGATTATAAAGATTTATTAAAAAATTATAATCTCCAATTTTTCTATTATATTCTTCAATGCCTTTTTGCGACAAGCAATGAGAAAATATATCAATTTTAAACATTTTTTCATCTACAGGCTCAGACTCTCTCAAATTGGTTTGTGCGTCTTTTACTTTTGTATCTATGTTGGTTGCTTTTAGAAATTGATACACATTCAGGTATTCATTTTTTCTGGATTTTATTTCTGTGTCGTTGTCTGCATTTTTTTTATTAGATTTCTTTTTAGAAATTTTTCCAAACTCAAATTGTAAACAATTATCACAAAACTTTGGTAAATTATCATGGACTATTCTTGTCGCGATTGCGGTTGATTGTTTTTTATCTGTAGCATAATAATTTTCCCTATTTTGATTGTAGCCTGAAAAATATGTGAAAAAATTTTTAAAAGTTTCTAAATATTCTTCAATTTGAATTTTAGATACTTCTTCGCAAGCAAATTCGTCTATATTTCTCTCTATATATCTAAGTATTCTCAAATCTTTTAAACATTTTACGCCATTATTTTTAAATATTGGTTGATTTTTGCCATCAACGCTTGCTTTTTCTTTGATTTTATTTACACCGTTAAAGAATGTTTCCCCAATGGATTTTCGTAAACTTTTTTCTTCGGCTGTAAATTTTTCTTTGTTTTTATATTTTTCAAAATAAGGCAAAAAGTTAATTTTTTTAGCATCATCGGAATTGAGGCTCTCATTGATTACATTTTCGTGAATTTTATCCATAATTGGTTTTAGTGCGATATAAGCTTCTTTTATTTTTCTGTCTTTTGCGATTATATCCGCAATAAAATTTTGATCAGCCTTTACCAAAATTCCATCTTTAGTAGTTTGTGGTATTAACTCAAATTTCAATGTTTTTGAGATTTGATACACATTAGTAAAATCCTTAAAATTTGCATTATACATTTTGACTCCTACCATACAATTTTAATTTTAAACTCAAAAATATTATAAAGTACCTTTTGTGTTCGCAATATGATATTTTTTTAGCTACTTTTTTATTATATAATTATCATTAACACACGTAAAATATGCTTCAAAACAAAATTGTAGCTCAAATATATTTAAAGCTACATTAAATTTGCATTTAGTTGATATTTTAATCATATAACACACGATCTACTGAAGTAGAAATTAACAAGGTGTCATTATAGTCAGTTACCATTAAAAAAAAATAATTTCAGATATATTTTTCCAGTATCTTGAGTATTTTAACGCTTGTATTTTTACTTTGAAGTTTTTTGGCAGTCAAAAATAATTAGTGTAGCTTTTTGTATAATATACTTAAAAATCTATCATGTTTGACATGTAGTTTATCTCGCACTCTGTTTTTATCCAAATATTTTATTGAATTTTAATTTTACTTTTGATATGTAAAATCTATAAAACCTCATAAAAAACCAAGTAATTGATATTAAAGCTTTTTTTTGCTATATTCTTACACTTTTTTTGACCGAAATGTTTACATGTAAAGGTATTTGATGGAACTATACAAAAGTTACAAAGACAGCTGCGGTTTCGGACTGCTTGCAAATACTAACAATATAGCCTCTCATGACATTGTTAAAGACGCTATTTTTGCTTTGGAGCGAATGGTGCATAGAGGCGCTATCGCCGCAGACGGCAAAAGCGGAGACGGAAGCGGACTGCTTTTCTCCCTGCCTGTGGAATTTATGAAAAAAGAGGCGGCAAAACTCGGCGTGGATCTGCCTAAACAGTTTGCGGTAGCTCAGGTTTTTTTCACAAAAGAGGAGCAAAAGAGCGTATTTGAGGAGATTTGTCAAAATAACGATTTGAAAGTTCTATTGTACCGCGATGTACCCGTAGATATAAACGCTTTGGGAGAGCTGGCGCTTAAAACGCTTCCGAAAATTACGCAGGTTTTTGTTATACCAAATTCGCTGATTGCCACGAAACGCTTTGAAGCGCTTCTGTATCTGACAAGGCGCAATATTGAAAACGCCCTTAAAGATGACGATGAATTTTATATCCCCTCATTTTCAAACAGAGTCATCTCGTACAAAGGTCTTGTCATGCCGACCTATTTGCGGGAGTTTTATAAGGATTTGCAAAGCGGCAGTTTTAAGGCGGTTTTCGCGCTGTTTCATCAACGATTTTCTACAAATACGCTTCCGCGCTGGAAATTGGCGCAGCCGTTTCGTACGCTTGCGCATAACGGCGAAATAAACTCTATCGTAGCAAATCGTTTCAATTTAAAAACAAAAAGCGAATTTTTAAAAAGCTCCATTTATTCGGATAAAGAGATGCGAACCTTGCTTCCGATTACGGCTGACGATGTCAGCGACAGCGCAAGTTTGGACAATATGTTTGAATTTTTGCTCGCGAACGGTTATGACTTTTTTAAAGCCGCACGCGTTTTGATACCCGCTCCTTGGCAAAATTCGCCTCATATAG
Organism: Campylobacteraceae bacterium; assembly: GCA_031284315.1. Taxonomy (GTDB): domain Bacteria; phylum Campylobacterota; class Campylobacteria; order Campylobacterales; family Campylobacteraceae; genus JAIRKW01. Next base: position 27,801 of record JAITAB010000026.1, on the reverse strand, counting down.
ACGCAAAATTGAGGTCGTTTTATGAATATTCAAGCAATAGTTTTGAGCCTTGGGACGGACCTGCGGCTATCTCTTTAACAGACGGCAGATATATAGCCTGTATTTTGGATAGAAACGGCTTGCGCCCAGCGAAATATATCATCACAAAAGATAACAGGATTTTGATAGCAAGCGAATACGGCGTGCTTAAAATAGACGAAGAAAATATCCTTGAACGCGGACGCCTGCAAAGCGGCGAAATGCTCGGCGTGGATTTGAAATTCGGCAAAGTCATGAAAAATCCCGAGATAAACGACTATCTGAAAAACTCCCACCCATATGCCGAATGGCTCAATAAAAACATGTTCTATTTGCAGGAGTATGTGGATATTTTGTTTGCCGATACGAAAGATTATCAGTTTAACAATTTAGAATATCTTCAACGCTACAACAATATCACGCAAGAGATAAGAGAGATGATAGTAGAGCCAATGATGAAATTGGGCAAGGAAGCCACAGGCTCTATGGGAGATGATACGCCGCTTGCCGCATTCAGCCAAAAACAGCGTTTTTTCACGGACTTTTTCAAGCAAAAATTCGCGCAGGTTACAAATCCGCCGATTGACCCGATAAGAGAAATGGTTGTCATGAGTTTAAATACGGATTTCGGGCAGGTTCATAATATTTTGGACGAAACGCCTCTTCATGCTTTCCGCATCAAATCAATTTCTCCCATACTTATGCAAGAGCGCATGGAGGTTTTGAAAAGTTTCGGCGACCCGAATCAGCCGCTATATAAGAAAGAGTACAAATGCCGCACATTTTCAACGCTTTTTGAGGAAAATCTGCAAGGCTCTTTGGAGGATTTGGTTTACGACATCGTGGAAGCTGTCAGAAACGAAAATGTGCATATGGTGTTTTTGGACGACAGAGGGCTTGACAAAACGCACAAATGTATCCCCATGGCTATGGTCGTAGGGCGCGTGAACAACGCTCTTTCGGACAGCGGCGTAAGACACAAGGCTTCTATCGTAGCGATAACGGGCGAAGCGTTTGATTCGCACTCGGCGGCTGTTTTGATAGCATTTGGCGCGAGCGCCGTGTACCCGTATCTGCTATATGCGACTGCTTTGGATATGGCAAAATCAAGAAACATGGACAGTTACGACACGAAAGAGGCGCTGAAAAATATCAATCACGCGCTTGGGCAAGGATTGCTGAAAATCATCTCTAAAATGGGCATTTCAACGATAGCTTCATATAAAAATTCAGGGCTTTTTGATGTTATCGGTCTATCTTCAAGGGTGATAAACGACTGTTTTAGAAACGCTACAAGCCTTTTGGCGGGACTTGATTATGACGATATTGAAAAACGCATAGAGCAAAATCACGCAAAAACTTACGAGCTTGACACGCGCGTGAAAATGTTTCCTTTGGAAATCGGCGGATTTTACAAATACATAGACGGCGGCGAATATCACGACTACGGACCAAGCGTCATACATGCAATTCATAAAACGGCGCAAAGCGGCTTGAAATCAGACTATGAGAGTTTGAAAAGCCTCATCGTTTCAAGAAATCTGAAAATGATACGCGACTTTTTTCATATAACTTCAGATAGAAAACCCATAGATATAGATAAAGTTGAGCCCGCGTCTGAAATATTCAAGCGGTTTAACGGCGCGGCTATGAGTCTTGGCTCTATTTCGCCAGAAGCGCATGAGGCTATCGCATTGGCTATGTATAAACTTGGCGGTATGTCAAACTCAGGCGAAGGCGGCGAAGCTCCCGAAAGACTTAAAAGCATTAAAAATTCCAAAATCAAACAGATAGCCTCAGGCAGATTCGGCGTTACGCCCGAATATCTAAGAAGCGCGAAAGAGATACAGATAAAAGTCGCGCAGGGCGCGAAACCCGGAGAGGGCGGACAGCTCCCCGGACACAAGGTAACGCCGCTCATCGCAAGCCTTCGCTATACAATCCCCGGCGTTACGCTTATATCGCCGCCGCCTCATCATGACATTTACTCTATTGAGGATTTGGCGCAGCTTATTTTTGACTTAAAACAAGTAAATCCGGAAGCTATTATCACCGTCAAACTCGTTTCTACCGCAGGCGTTGGCACGATAGCCGCAGGCGTGGCAAAAGCTTATGCGGATAAAATCATCATTTCCGGCAATGACGGCGGTACGGGCGCGGCTCCGCTGACATCTATAAAATTTGCGGGCGACCCATGGGAAATAGGTCTTAGCGAAGCCCACAACGCTTTAAAATATAACAATTTAAGAGAATTTGTACATTTGCAGACAGACGGCGGTCTGAAAATCGGTCTTGATATTATCAAAGCCGCTCTTTTGGGAGCCGAAAGTTATGCGTTCGGTACGCTCATGCTTACGATTTTGGGCTGCAAAATGCTGCGTGTGTGCCATTTGAACCGCTGTTCTGTCGGCGTTGCAACTCAAAATGACGAATGCAGGCAAAACTTTAACGGCACGGTTGAGAAAATAGTAAACTATTTCACGCTTTTAGCCGAAGATGTCAGAGAGATACTTGCCTCTTTGGGTTATGCGTCGCTGCAGGATATTATCGGGCGCAGCTATTTTCTAAGCGTAAAAGATGATGAATTTGCGAAAAAATTTGATTTTAGCTCCATTTTGACAAATATTCAAGGCGTCAATACATGTCAAAAACCCTCAAATCCTCCGTACGACAAAAATGAATATGAGAGCGAAATACTCAAAGAAGCATATAAAGTCATAGAAAATAAAAACGAATATATCGTCATCAATAAAACGATAGCCAATACCAACCGAAGTTTCGGCGCGAAAACAAGCGGCGAAATCGCGAAATTTTACGGCAACGATGGCTTGAGCGAAAACAGCATCGTTTACAATCTTGACGGTATCGCCGGGCAGTCGCTGGGCGCGTTTTTGATTAAGGGCGTTACGATTAATCTGCATGGAGTGGCAAATGACTATGTCGGCAAAGGAATGAACGGCGGCAAAATAGTCATCGCGCCGAAAGTTCAAGGCGAGTATTTTTCATGTGCGGGCAATACATGTCTTTACGGCGCGACAGGCGGCAAACTCTTTGTCGCGGGTAATGTCGGCGAGAGATTTTGCGTTAGAAACTCCGGCGCAATCGCGATAGTAGAAGGCACAGGAGACCACGCATGCGAATACATGACAGGCGGCGAAGTGCTGATACTCGGCAAAACGGGCATGAATTTCGGCGCAGGTATGACAGGCGGCGTGGCGTTTATTTACGATAAAGACCATGATTTTATAGACAAATTAAATCAAGAACTTGTGAAAGCCGCGCGTATAGACACGGACGAAATGGACGAAGCAAGACACATACTAAAAAGGCTTTTGCGCGCTCATATTAACGAAACGCAAAGCGCCAAGGCAAAACTCATTATGAACAGTTTCAGACACTCTATAAGAGATTTTTGGATGGTATATCCAAAAGATATGACGAGACTGCCTTTAAATCCGCAAGAAGGAAATTAAGATGCAAGATTTTTTAACTATTGAAAGAGCCGAAATTAAAAAACGCTCCGTAACGGAGAGAACAAAAGATTTTAGGGAAATTTACGAACTGTTGTCAAAAGACGATATAAAAGAGCAGGCAAGCCGATGCATACAGTGCGGCGACCCTTTTTGCCACAATAAATGCCCTTTGCACAATTTTATCCCTTTTTGGTTAAAAGCCGTAGGCGCAAGAGCGGATATGCGCACAGCGTTTCAAATCTCCAATGAAAGCAACCCTTTCCCTGAAATCACGGGGCGCGTATGTCCACAGGACAAGCTTTGCGAAGGCGACTGCTCTTTAAATGACGGATATGGATCCATTACGATAGGCGCGATTGAAGCGGCGGTAAGCGAAAACGGCTTTAGAAATGGACTTAAACCGCTTTTTTCAGCAAAAAAGATAGACAAATCTGTTGCTATCGTAGGTTCAGGTCCAGCTTCCATATCTGCCGCGACATATCTTTTAAGAGCCGGCGTTAAAGTCGTCATGTATGAAAGGCAAAACCGCGCGGGCGGGCTTTTGACTTACGGCATACCGGGCTTTAAGATAGAAAAAGAGGTCATTGCGCGAAGAGTAAACTGGCTTGTGGAAGCAGGCTTGGAGTTAAAAACCAATACCGAAGTTGGCAAAGATGTGGCTTTCTCAGAGCTTGTAAATTCTCATAACGCCGTATTTTTAGGGCTTGGCGCAGAACTTCCTAACCGCGCCAATATCAGCAATGAAACCGCAAACGGTACGATTATGGCGGTGGATTTTCTGCGCAATATCCAAAAAAAGCAATTTAAAGAAAAGCTTGACAAAGATATAAATGTAGCCAATAAAAATGTTGTCGTTGTCGGCGGCGGCGATACGGCTATGGATTGCCTGCGTTCGTCCGTTAGAGAAAACGCCAAAAGCGTTACATGTCTTTACCGCCGCGATAAATTCAGCATGCCCGGCTCCAAAAAAGAGTTTAAAAACGCGCTTGACGAGGGCGTGAATTTCCTTTACAATGCGGCTCCGCGCGATGTTATCATAAACAGTGAAGGAAGCGTTATCGGGCTTAACATGCAAAAAACTATAACGAGCGATAAGGGTGCGCGTCAAAGCGTGGAGATAGTTAAAGGAAGCGATTTTAAAATAGACGCCGATGTAGTGATTTTTGCGCTTGGATTTACGCCCAATATCCCGACATTTTTAGCTGAAAACGGCATAGATATAAACAGCCGAGGCGCGATTGTGGTAGATAATTTTTACCGCACAAGCAAAGCAGGAGTTTATGCGGGCGGCGACTGTATGAGAGGCGCGGCTTTGGTCGTAATGGCTGCGGCTGACGGCAAAATGGCTGCGGCTCAGATATTGAAAGATTTGTCTTTATAATATTTTTTTAAGTTAAATTTGCAATTAAAAGCGGCAAACGGTAAAATAAAAGTCATTTTTGGCAGCCGCAAAAGATAACATGGGGGCGATTTAAAAAGCGTCCCCGCTTCAATTTTTGAGATTTGAAAATTTGACAAGCAATTTTTTATGCACGCGGCAATAAGCGGCTTTTTATCTTTTTAAACCGCTCTTTAAAACTCCATTTATTTACTGCATGCATTTGTAAAAATCTATCGTTCATGCCGATACATTTTCCTTAAATTCCATGTAACTGCTGCAAAAATTACAAAATACAAAAGAAATTTATAAAAATATTTTCAATTTATTCTTGATTTTAGTTTTAAGAAATTTTTTTAAGGAAATTGCGATGAAAACGGTTTTGAGGCGGCTAACGGCTATGGCGTTATTTGACAATCTGGATTTTGCGACGATATTGGCGAAGCCAAAAAGGCGTATGCGAACAGCAATTATGAAAAAGCCTGCGAATGGGGAGAAGCTTTTGGTTGCTACAATCTCTGGGCGTCATGTATGGTAACGGCGAAGAGACATAAGGCAGGACACAGGCAAAGCTCTTGAATACTTTAACAAAACATGCAGTATGAAATTGCAAAAAAGGTGCGAAAGTTATAAAGTATTAAAGAATAGCATTTAAAAAAATGTAATTAAAGTGAAGAATTTGACAAGGCAATAGCCGGCAAAGTTTGTCAAGGTTTTATTTTATCCGCGCCAAGCACCGCAAGGTAATCAAATACTGAAAAAAACGCATGCAAGGCACGACAATCCAGAAAAATCAAAAACAATAAATCTATTTAAAAAATATAAGTTGTTTGACATTTTAATACTTTTTGGAAGCAATGGTCTTAAAACTTCGCTTCTCATGGGAGCTTGCATTCGCGTGGTTTTTTTCCTGCTTCTCTCTATGAGTTTTATCCGTGTCTGTCCTCTGTAATTCCCGCGCAGGCGGGAATCCAAACTTTTAACGACACGCCTTTTATTATTGCGAGCCGTTGAAAACAGCACGGAGATACGCGAATCATTATAAAACATCCAACAAAGCAATTGAACAAAACAAACGGTTAAATTTAAAGTTGATAATTTGTGCTTGAATTGGATTCCAGCCTGCCTCGTGATGAGCTTTCTATGAAAGGCTATCACTCGCGCGGGAATGACAGAGTGGGCGCAACGCTTTATTTGTCACTCGATTGCGAGAATGACAAAAGCATAAATTGTTTGCCGTTTTACTTGCAACGACAAACCATTCCGTCACTCCCGTGAAAACGGGAGTCCATTATTTGGATTCCCGCCTGCCTCGTGATGAGCTTTCTATGAAAGGCTATCACTCGCGCGGGAATGACGAAAAAATAACAACAATTGCTTTTATGGTATTGTTATTTTTTCAATCTTGCGTAATTTTCGCAGCCGAACAGCGACTTCATATTACATGCTTTGCCGTAATATTCAAGAGCTTTATCTATATCTTCTCTTGCGCCTTCGCCGAATTCATAAGAAACTCCCAAACTGATGCAGCCCAGAGCGCTTCCTCCATCGCAGCCTTTTTTATATAATTCCACCGCTTTAAAATGGTCATACTTTACGCCTTCGCCGTTATTATACATGTATCCCAAATTATAGCAGCTCTCAGCAACGCCTGCATCGCAGGATTGTTTAAAAAGTTTTGCCGCTTTTTCATAATCGCCTTTTCCGTATTTTTTTTCGGCTTCGTCAAAATCACCAGCCAAAGCCAAATTGCCAAACAGTACCGCGCCGATTAACCACTTCAAAACTGTTTTCATTTTGCTTCCTTAGATATTTTTTTTATTTTAATCAATTTTAAAATCAAAATCAAGCGCAGGTAAAATCTCTCGCGATTTTTTGCATTATTTCTTGATTTTTTTTTATTTTTCTGGATTGCCATGCCGCATTCTTCGGCTCGCAATGACGGAAAGCAGGTTGTTTTGTCCGCAATGACAAAGGTTTGGATTCCCGCCTGCCTCGTGATGAGCTTTCCATGAAAGGCTATCACTCGCGCGGGAATGACGAAATAACAGCAATTATTTTTAAATTGAGAGGGATTTTATTGAATATATGCAGGATTTTAGATGACGAAATAACAACAATTGCTTTTATGGTATTGTTATTTTTTCAATCTTGCGTAATTTTCGCACCCTTGTTACAATTTCATATCGCACGCTTTACCGTAGTATTCAAGAGCTTTATTTGTCTCTTTTTTTACGCCTTGACCATATTCATACATGTATCCCAAAAAACCGCAGCCAAGAGCATTTCCTCCATTGCAGCCTTTTTTATAGAGTTCCACCGCTTTGAAATAGTCTTGCTTAACACCTTTACCTTCATAATACATGTATCCCAAACCTGTGCAGCCACCGACCTTTTCATCATCACAACCTTTTTTATAAAATTCAACGGACTTGAAATAATCCTGCTTAACACCTTGACCATATTCATACATGTATCCCAAACCTGCGCAGCCCCAAGCAACTCCTCCATCGCAGGATTTTTTAAAGAGTTTTACTGCTTCTTGATAATTGCCTTTTTTGTAAGCTTTATCGGCTTCAATAAAATAATTAAAAGCCTGCAAACTGCGCATTATTTTGTCTTTTTCAGCTTCAATATCATCAGCCAAAGCCAAACTGCCAAATAACGCCATAGCCATTAACAATTTCAAAACCGTTTTCATTTTGCTTCCTTTGGATATTTTTTATTCAGGATATTATTTTAATAAATTCAAAAGCGAAAATCAAGGGCAGATAAAATATTTTTGCAATTTTTCGCATATTTTGGGTTGTTTTTAATTTTTCTCAACTTTTTACTCCCGATTTTTTCTCAACGGAACAGTATATGCAATGTATATTTTGAAAAATAAATTTCAGGAGAAAAAGATGTCCACACTAAGACAAATCGCATTTTACGGCAAAGGCGGGATCGGCAAATCCACCACTTCCCAAAATACTCTTGCCGCTATGGCGCACTATTTCGGCAAAAAGATATTGATAGTAGGCTGCGACCCAAAAGCCGATTTTACAAGGCTTATACTCCATGAAAAGGCGCAATGCACTATCATGTAGTTGGCTTTTGGGGTCGGAAGCGTTGAGGATTTGGAGCTTGACGATGTGTGCAAGCCCGGAGCTGCGGAGTTCAATCCCGACGACACATCTGTTACCGAAGGCTACATAATGTGCACGGAAAGCGGCAGACCTGAGCCCGAAGTCGGCTGCGCGGGAAGAGGAGTCATCACCGCTATCAATTTTTTGGAAGAAGAGGGCGCATATAAAGAAGAGCTTGACTTCGTCTCTTACGATGTTTTGGGCGATGTCGTCTGCGGCGGATTTGCCATGCCTATCCGCGAAGGTAAAGCACAAGAGATATATATAGTCATGTCTGGCGAAATGATGGCTATGTACGCTGCAAACAATATCTCAAAAGGTATTTTAAAGTATGCAAATACAGGCGGCGTCAGGCTCGCAGGACTTATCTGCAATGCCAGAATGACTGACAGAGAGTATGATTTGGCGAAAAATTTAGCCGAACAGATAGGCGCTCAACTTATACATTTCGTACCCAGAAGCAACCATGTCCAACGCGCCGAACTTCGCCGCATGACGGTCGTAGAGTATGCTAAACATTCGGATCAGGCGCAAGAATATAAAGAACTTGCGAGGAAGATTATCGAAAGTTATCCCAAAACTGCTTGACATGGACGACTTGGAGAAGCTGTTGATGGAGTATGGGTTGGAAGAAGAGGGAGAAGAAGAAGCTATCGGCAAAGAAGCCACAGCTTAAATAAATATAAGGAGATACAAATGTTTATTTGCGGTTATTACTTTCCTGCAAGCAAAGGAAACAAAATAGAGTTTAACAAAGTTATAGAAAAGGTCATCTCGGGAGCGGGCGACCTTTCGTCTTACAGCACGGTGGAGCTTACAAGCGAAACAAGAGAGGGCAAACAGCTTGAAACTATCAGCGTTGAGAAAGGCACATTTTTGTTCACCGCTTTTGTTGATTATTATAAAAAATCAGAAATCAGAGGCGAGTATAAAATGGTTTTTTATACCAACAAGTACCAAATCAGCGAAATAAGCAAAGCGGTTGACGGCGGAAAGACGGCGGAAATTTGCAAAAAACTTGACGACATGAATCTGTAGAGTTAAAGTTGCATGAGTTTAATTAAAAATTAAGGATTTACAATGACGACGGAAATACTGGAAAATTTGCAGCGAGCCGCCATAGAAGAGGCGCTCAAAGCATATCCCGAAAAAGCCGGGAAAGATAGGGCAAAACATCTCGGCGTTGATTTGCCCGAAGGCGTGAAAGGCGCATGCGACTCAATAAAAAGCAACAAGCAGACGGTTCCGGGCGTTATGAGTCAAAGGGCTGTGCATACGCTGGAAGCAAAGGCGTTGTTTGGGGACCCGTGAAAGATATGATACATATATCTCACGGACCTATCGGCTGCGGGCAGTATAGCCGTGCGGGTAGGAGAAATTACTATGTCGGAGTAACGGGCGTGGATACTTTTGTTACGATGAATTTTACGACCGATTATAATGAAAAAGATATAGTTTTCGGCGGAGATAAAAAGTTAAAAGCCGCGCTTGCCGAGCTGGATTCGCTTTTTCCGTTAAATAACGGCATAACCGTTCAAAGCGAGTGTCCCGTCGGACTTATCGGAGACGATATCCAAGCAGTCGCCAGAGCCTACAAAAAAGAGAGCGGCAAGCCCGTTGTTGCGGTCTCATGCGAGGGTTTCAGAGGAGTTTCGCAAAGTTTGGGACATCACATCGCAAACGATATGTTAAGAGACGAGGTGTTAAGCGACACATCTTACAGAAAAGATTTTGAGAGCACGCCTTACGATGTGGTAATCATCGGCGATTACAATATAGGCGGAGACGCATGGAGTTCAAGGATTTTGCTTGAAGAGATAGGCTTAAGAGTAATAGCCCAGTGGAGCGGAGACGCGACATACAAAGAGCTTGCTATATGACCCCCAAAGCCAAACTCAATCTTTTGCACTACTATAGAGGCATGAATTATATCGTGAGGCATTTGGAACAGGAGTTTGGCATTCCATGTATAGAGTATAACTTTTTCGGACCGTCAAAAACTACCGAAAGTCTTAGAAAAATTGCCGCCCAATTTGATGAAACCATACAGAAAAAAGCGGAAGAAGTCATAGCAAAATATACAAAAATGACAGATGAAGTTATAGCCAAATACCGCCCGCGCCTTGAAGGCAAAAAAGTCATGCTTTATGTCGGCGGGCTTCGTCCGCGCCATGTTATAGGCGCTTATGAGGATTTGGGCATGCGGGTAATAGGCACGGGATACGAGTTCGGACATGGGGACGATTATAAAAGAACAAAAGACGAATTGGCAGGCGCTACGCTGATATATGACGATACAAACGAATACGAGCTGGAACAGTTTGTGAAACAGTTAAAACCCGACCTTGTGGCAAGCGGCGTAAAAGAGAAATATGTGTTTCAAAAGATGGGACTGCCTTTCAGACAGATGCATTCTTGGGATTACAGCGGACATTATCATGGATATGACGCTTTTGCGGTTTTTGCGCGGGATATGGCGTTAAATTCGCCTGTTTGGGTGCATACAAAAGCTCCAGGAGAAAAAAGAGGAGGAGGCGTAAATGCAAGATATAAATCAAATAGTGGACGGACAAAAGCTGTTTTTAAAGCCTGAATATCAAGAGGTTTTGAAAAGAAAGAAAGAGTTTGAGAGTTCGGCGTTGGCCGTAAATCCCGAAAAAACGGCGGATATTGCGGAGTGGACGAAAACATGGGAGTATAGAGAGAAAAACTTTGCCCGCGAACATATTACGATAAATCCCGCTAAGGCATGCCAGCCGTTAGGAGCCGTCATGGCGGCTTTGGGTTTTGAAAATACAATGCCTTATGTACATGGAAGTTATGGCTGCGTGGCGTATTTCAGGAGTTATTTTACGAGGCATTTCAAAGAGCCTACTCCATGCGTCAGCGACAGTATGAGTGAAAGCGCGGCGGTTTTCGGCGGACTTGCAAATATGAAAGAGGGGCTTTTAAATTGTAGAGCTTTGTATAAACCCGATATGATAGCGGTCTCTACTACATATATGGCGGAAGTCATAGGAGACGACCTTAACGCTTTCATAATAGGCGCTAAAAAAGAGGCAGAGGGCAAACTTGACGATACGCTCATACCTGCGGCGCATACGCCATCTTTTCAAGGCAGCCACATAACGGGTTATGACAATATGATGAACGCTATTTTGCAGGAGTTAAATCCTCTTGAGAGCAGGGAAGAGAGAGACGAAGAGCGCATCAATATCATTCCAGGATTTGAAACATATCTTGGAAGTTTGAGAGAGATAAAAAAAATAGCGTCTTTATTCAGCGATAAAATCTACATGATAGGCGACCATAAAGAGCAGTGGGATACGCCTGCGGGCGAATACAAACTCTACGCGGGCGGCACGCCTATCGCCATTGCCAAAACGGCGCACAGAGCGAAAGCTACGATTTCTCTGCAAAAATACTCTACCGTCTCTACCGGCAAAACCGTAAAAAATGACTGGGCGCAGGAGTATATCGCGCTAAATCCCATAGGACTCGGCGGGACCGATAACTTTGTGATGAAACTCTCCGAACTCACAGGCAAAAGCGTGCCAAAAGAGCTTGCGCTGCAAAGAGGTCGGCTTGTGGACGCTATGCAGGACAGTTATCCTTACATGCACGGCAAGAAGTTTGCCATTTGGGGCGATCCTGATTTTCTGCTGGGACTTGTGTCGTTTTTGATAGAAATGGGAGCTATTCCTACGCATATTTTATGCCATAACTCGCCGCGAAAAAATTTGGAAAAGGACATGAAAGCTATTATTGAAAAAAGTCCTCATAAAGAGGAGATTCATATCTGGTCTGGCAAGGATTTATGGCATTTAAGAAGCCTTTTATTCACAGAACCTGTTGATTTTATGATAGGCAATGTTTACGGCAAAGAGCTTTACAGAGACACAAAAACGCCGCTAATCCGCATAGGATTTCCCATATTTGACCGCCACCATCTGCATAGATATTCCATCAGCGGGTACGAGGGCGCGTTAAATCTTCTCACATGGATAACAAACGCCGTGCTGGACAATCTGGACGAACAGACAAAAGATACAGGCAAAACAGACTATTTCTTTGACTGCGTGAGGTAGCAAAATATCGGACAACGAAAATTGTCCGATATTCCATAATCTAAAAATGCTGCGAGTATGCGGGACTTGAGTAAATACTCGCAGTCCGGCGATATGTTAAATCCGATATATATTCAGCAAAAATTTGCGCGTTTTTTATGTTAAATGCAAAGCCTGTGGCAGTTTTAAACTTTGGCAATAGGATTTGATATGAACCGCAAAGGCGAGTCTTAATTTTTTTATGTTTGTTTTAACGAATCGTATTATATGATGACGCCATCGGTTCTTTAACATATCAATGTCAAATGCATTATTTATGACGGGGGATAAATATGTTTTCAAAAAAAAGTGAAAAATACATTGAAATATCGCCTCTTTTGTGCTATATTTTTATGTGTAAAGTCTAGACTCTCAAATTAATTTCTACTTTTGTAGATTTCTAATCACGCCACGCGGGCCGCTATGGAAGTCTAGACTCTCAAATTAATTTCTACTTTTGTAGATACTCTATTCAAGAGTTTATGGTAAGACAGGGTCTAGACTCTCAAATTAATTTCTACTTTTGTAGATACTGGAAATTTGCAGAGCACTTTCCAGGGTCTAGACTCTCAAATTAATTTCTACTTTTGTAGATACTCTTTAAAGTCTTTCTCTTCAAGTTCGTCTAGACTCTCAAATTAATTTCTACTTTTGTAGATGCGCCTGACATAACTCTCAATTAGTGCGGTCTAGACTCTCAAATTAATTTCTACTTTTGTAGATAATTAATCAAAGACGAGATGAAAAATATGTGTCTAGACTCTCAAATTAATTTCTACTTTTGTAGATTTAAGAACTACCGAAGAAGGATATGATGTCTAGACTCTCAAATTAATTTCTACTTTTGTAGATTCGCTTCTGTTTGTGTTTGCGGTTTGGCGTCTAGACTCTCAAATTAATTTCTACTTTTGTAGATAGAAAATATCGGACGGGACTAAAACAGTGTCTAGACTCTCAAATTAATTTCTACTTTTGTAGATGATGACCATAAAATTATTAAAGGATAGCAGTCTAGACTCTCAAATTAATTTCTACTTTTGTAGATATTCGTAACTCATAGCCCGCCTAACGCGAGGTCTAGACTCTCAAATTAATTTCTACTTTTGTAGATTTCAGCCGATACGCTCTCGCGCGGCATGTCTAGACTCTCAAATTAATTTCTACTGTTGTAGATGCCGTCAAACCTGCCGTAGTACTCTCAGTCTAGACTCTCAAATTAATTTCTACTGTTGATATGTTTTTTGTTTGATGTTTTTTGATGATTTTTGTCCCGACTCTTCGTCAAAATCAAAACGGACGCGCTCAAATATCTTTTCTACATCATTTTTAACCGCTTTCATGAAGCCTCCTTTAAATATTTTTGTTTGATATAAATTCTCCGATGCCAAAATCAGATATATGGAAAATTTCTCTATTTTTTGAGTTTATCCTCATAATAGCCGCACGCTACTTGCTTAATAGCCAGATCCCCTTCCAAATCGCACGCTTTTTTGTAGTATTCCATAGCTTTGCCTTTATTTTTCTCATTTTCATATATATAGCCCAAGCGAAGGCAGCCCTCAGCGTTTTGATTATCGCAGGCTTTTTTGAAAAGTTCAGCGGATTTGGTTTCATTTTTCTCCAAGCCAAAATTCCACGGACTCTTCTTGTACTCAGTTCCCAAAAAAACGCAGCTATTAGAAACTCCTCCATCGCAGGCTTTTTCCAATAGCTCGAAAGCTTTAATATCATCGTTCTCTACGCCTTTACCACTATAATACATGTGCGCGAGACTATGGCAACCGCCGGCATTTCCACTGTCACAGGCTTTTTCGAACAATTTGAAAGCCTTGATATCATCTTGCTCTACTCCATTGCCGAAAAAATACATATATCCGAGTTCATGGCAGCTTTCAATATTTCCTCCATCGCAGGCTTTTTTGAAAAACTCAGCAGCTTTTGAATAGTCTTGCTTAACGCTTTTGCCGTTTTTATATGTGTTTCCTAAATTGCTGCAGCCTATAACGCTTCCTTTATCACAGCCCTTCTCATAAAATTTGACGGCTTTGGAAAAGTCCTGTTTTACGCCTCTGCCGCTGCTATGCATATATCCTGCATTGGTGCAGCTGTCGGCATATCCTTTATCGCAGCCATTTTTGAAAAGTTCCATAGCTTTGATATCGTCAATCTCAACGCCTTTACCGTCAAGATACATGCGTCCGAGTTTATGGCAGTCTGCGGCGCTTCCTTTATCGCAGGCTCTTTTATAAAGTTTTGCCGCTTTTTCATAATCGCCTTTTTCGTAAGCTTTATAAGCTTCGTCAAAATCGTCGGCAAAAGCCAAATTGCCAAACAATACCGCTGCGGCTAATAGCTTCAAAACCATTTTCATTTATATTTCCTTAAAATTTTTTATGTCAAACATGTATTTTAATCAATTCCAAAGCCAAAATCAAGGACGGATAAAATATTTTTGCAATTTTTTGTTTTGGATTCCCGAGCGCGCGGGAATGATGGAAGAAAACATCGCCCAAACACTACCATAATCGCCGCAAAACCGCTTGCTTCTCATAATGACAGAGAGTATATTTTTGTCATTCCCACTTTTAACGACAGACAAAATCATGCGCGCTTTCCGTCATTTCTATGCAGGCGGAAATTAATATAAATTAAAGACAATAATTCTGTCATTGCAAAGAGCGCAACGGCGAAACAATCCAGAAAAATAATAAAACATACGGATAAAAAAGATTGTTCCATGTATTTCATAATAATTTTTTTGCTTTGTAAAACATGGATTGCTTCGCTTTGCCGAAATGACGGAGAGAATATTTTTAATTATCTATTCTTGCCTTCTTGCCCCAAAAGCGGACAAGCCGCTTTTGGAGACCCCAATTTCATGATATGCGTTTTCTACAAAAACTTGTCGTTCTGCAATGTCAGAAAAACTCAGCCTGCCTCAAGCATGCGTATTTGTTCCACTATCGCAGGGTTTTCAAGCGTTGAGATATCTTGATTTATCTCTTCATTTTTGGCGATGGAGCGCAAAATCCGCCTTACCACTTTGCCGCTTCTGGTTTTGGGGAGACCGGGCACAAACCTGATCTCGTCAAGTCTTGCGATAGCGCCTATCTGTTTAATGATCAGTGCGTTTAACTCCTTTATCATCTCTATCTCTTCGCCTATGCCGCTCGTGTCTTTCAGGACGATATACGCAAATATTCCCTCGCCCTTTATGGGATTTGGCTTGCCTACCACCGCGGCTTCGGCGACATTTTCATGGTGCGTCAAAACAGCCTCTATTTCGGCGGTTCCGAGTCTATGACCCGATACGTTTATAACATCGTCCATGCGCCCTATTATCATAATATATCCGTCTTCGTCCACTATCGCGCTATCCCCCGAGAAATAGACGCTTTTGCCGTTTTTTTTGACATCGCTAAAATACGACTTCACAAAACGCTCAGAATCACCCCAAATGGTTCTTATCATGGAAGGCCATGGTTTTGTTATGCAGAGCAATCCTTTTTCGCCGCGCGGCGTTAAATTGCCCTCGCTATCCACAATTTCGGCACAAATCCCCGGAAGCGGAAAGCTTGCAAATCCTGGCTTTTGCGGAGTGGCTCCCGGAAGCGGCGTTATCATGTGTCCGCCCGTTTCCGTCTGCCACCAAGTATCTACGATGGAACATCTGCCTCCTCCTATAGTCTCTCTAAGCCACGCCCAAGCGTCAGGGTCTATCGGTTCGCCGACAGTACCCAAAACCCTTAAACTGCCAAGGTCATATTTTGAAGGCTCATTTGCCCCCTCTTTATGGAGCATTCTTACGGCGGTGGGAGATGTGTAAAATTGATTTATTCTATGTTCTTCTATATTTTTCCAAAAACGCCCCGCATCGGGATATGTCGGAGCGCCTTCGTATATAAAAGTGGTTGCGCCCATGGCAAGCGGTCCGTAAACGATATATGTATGCCCCGTTATCCAGCCTATATCGGCGGTACACCAAAAGGTATCGTTCTCTTTCACGTCAAATACATGCTCCATCGTGTATTGCGCCCAGAGAATATACCCCGCGCTTGAATGCTGAACGCCCTTCGGCTTGCCCGTACTTCCCGATGTGTAAAGCAAAAACAGCGGATCTTCGCTCTCCATGTATTCGGGGTCGCAGTATTGAGACTCTTGCATGACAAGTTCATTATATATATAATCCCTGCCTCTTACATAATTGACGCTCTCCTTATTTCTTTCCACCATCAAGACTTTTTTGCAGCATTCGCACCCGCCGCCGAGCGCTTCATCAACGACAGGCTTTAACATGTAAGGTTTTCCTCGTCTAAATGCGCCGTCAGCCGTTATAACGAGTTTTGCCTGTGCGTCTTCTATCCTGTCCCTTAAAGCTTCAGCCGAAAATCCGCCAAATACTACCGAATGGACAGCGCCGATTTTTGCGCATGCAAGCATGGCAAATACGGCTTCGGGAATCATCGGCATGTATAAAATAACCCTGTCGCCTTTTTTGATATCAAATCCATTTTTTAGCAAATTTGCCATGCGGTTCACACGATAAAAGAGCTGCAAATATGTAATGATGCGCTTTTCGCCAAATTCGCTCTCCCATATAATCGCGGCTTTATTTTTCCTGACATCAAGATGGCGTCTTAAACACTGGTGTGTTACATTCAATTTTCCGCCCGTAAACCACTTGTAAAACGGCGCATTACTCTCGTCAAGTACGGTATGAAACGGCTCAAACCACTCTATCTTTTCATTCGCCAATTTTGTCCAGTAACCTTCATAATCCTCCTCTGCCTGCAAACACAACTCTTTATATTCGCACATGTTTTTAATGCGCGCCTCTTTACTGAAAGCGCGGTTTGGTTCATAAATTTGCGCCATATTTTCTCCTTATGAATTATTTCACTGCTTTTTTATTATAGGCGTGAAGTATATGGCAAAAAGAAATTTGAAAGATATATGTAACTTTTAGTAACATTACTATTTTGCAAGCGAGTAATTTTGTAGCAAAACAGTTTTTATAATTTTAAGGTAAATATTATAAAAATTTTATAGTAAAACGGTCAAAATTTGGGAATAAAAAACGCTTTTGGCTTTTAAAATATTTAAAAATAAAAAACTTGCATGCGCTTTTGCAAACGAAAGCGATAAAAGATTGCAAAACCTTTTATGCAAAATCTAACAAATATAAAAAACTGTGATTTTAAAAAACATGCAGAAAATGCAGGCTTTCACATGAAAGCCTGCAAAACAAACCCGCCCAAAAGGCAGGATTGCAAAAATGAACGAAATTACATCATTCCGCCCATGCCTCCCATACCGCCCATGCCGCTCATATCAGGCGCATGGTGGTGGTTTTCCTCTTTTACTTCATTGACGGTAGCTTCTGTCGTCAAAAGCAGGCTCGCAACGGAAACTGCGTTTTGAAGAGCGATTCTTTCCACTTTAACCGGATCAATGATGCCCTCTTTAAACATATCTACATACTCTCCCGTTGCCGCGTTAAATCCGAAATTTTTATCTTTGCTAAGTTCAACATTATTTGCGACAACGCCCGCGTCAAATCCCGCATTTTCGGCTATTTGTTTCAAAGGCGCTTTTAAGGCTCTTGTTACTATGTCAGCGCCTATTGCCTCGTCGCCTTGAAGATTTAATTTGATTTTTGATTTGGCTACGATAAACGCCGCGCCGCCGCCTATAACAACGCCTTCTTCAACAGCCGCTTTTGTAGCTGAAAGCGCGTCGTCAACTCTGTCTTTTTTCTCTTTCATCTCTGTTTCGGTAGCCGCGCCGACTTTTATGACAGCTACGCCGCCGCTGAGTTTTGCAAGTCGTTCTTGCAATTTTTCTCTGTCATAATCGCTTGTCGTATCCAAAACTTGCGCTTTAATTTGAGCGATTCTCGCGTCAATCTTTTTCTTGTCGCCGCCGCCGTTTACTATAGTCGTATTATCTTTATCGGAAACGATGCGGCTTGCTTTGCCAAGGTCGTTCAATGTCGCGCTTTCAAGCGTGCGTCCAAGCTCTTCACTGATGACTTCGCCGCCCGTTAAAATAGCTATATCTTCAAGCATAGCTTTTCTTCTGTCGCCAAATCCGGGCGCTTTCACAGCCGCTATATTGAGTACGCCGCGAAGTTTATTGACCACAAGCGTAGCCAAAGCCTCGCCCTCAATATCTTCTGCGATGATAAGCAAAGGTTTGCCTGTTTTTTGAACCTGCTCAAGAACAGGAAGCAAATCTTTAAGGTTTGTTATTTTTTTATCGTATAAAAGTACAAGCGGATTGTCAAGCGCTACTTCCATTTTTTCGGCATTTGTTATAAAATAAGGCGATAGATAGCCTCTGTCAAACTGCATTCCTTCAACTACGTCAAGCTCGTCTTGAATGCCTTTTGCTTCTTCTACCGTTATAACGCCGTCTTTGCCGACTTTATCCATCGCATCAGCGATAAGTTCGCCGATTTTTGTATCGGAATTTGCCGATATACTCGCTACCTGCGCTATCTCTTTTTTATCTTTTACTTTTTTTGAAATCGCTTTAAGTTCGGCTATGACCGCTTCTACCGCTTTGTCCATGCCGCGTTTTACTTCTATGGGATTTGCGCCTGCTGTGATATTTCTCAATCCCTCTTTAAAAATCGCATGAGCTAAAATAGTAGCCGTTGTTGTGCCGTCTCCGGCTTGGTCTGCCGTTTTGCTGGCGACTTCGCGCACAAGCGCCGCGCCCATGTTTTGCACAGGGTCTTTTAACTCAATCTCTTTAGCAACGCTTACGCCGTCTTTTGTGATAGACGGGGCGCCGAAGCTTTTTTGGATAAGAACATTTCTTCCTCTTGGTCCCATTGTAACTTTTACGGCGTCATTTAACTTTTTAACGCCCTCGTACAATTCGTTTCTAGCATTGTCTGAAAATTTTATATCTTTTGCCATAGCCGCTCCTTATTTTAAAATTCCAAGAACATCTTCAATGTTCATGACTAAATATGTTTTTTTATCAAGCGTGATTTCCGAGCCTGAATACTTGGCAAATACGACAGTATCGCCCGCACTGACCAATTTCTTCTCTTTCACCTCTTCGCTTACAGCCTGCACTTTTCCGTGCAAAGGTTTTTCTTTTGCATTATCAGGTATAATAATGCCTGACGCAGTAGTTGTCTGTTCTTCAACTCTTTCAACTAAAATTCGTTGACCCAGCGGTTGAAACTTCATGCTATTCGTCCTCCAAATATTGATTTTTTAGCACTCAACTTAAATGAGTGACGGAATTTTACAATATTTGGTCTAAAATGTCAATACCTAACACAAGTAAAATCACAATACTTGAGTTGATTTGACTAAAGTATTCTAATAAAAAATAAAAGGCAGGGTGTAACATGAAAAAGTTCATCAAAATTTTTCTTTTGGGCGTTTTGATTTTGGTTGTGCTTATAGTAGCGCTGGTATATGTTTTGCTTTTCACGGAGTTCGGAAACGGCATTTTAAAACCCATCATTGAGGAGAAGGCAAAAGAAGCGAGCGGCATAGATATAAGGCTTGAGAAGTTTTATTTGAGATTTAGCTCCATTGATGTGGAAGCGGTTGTTTTGGAGAGCGTTAAAGCCAAAGCATCAGGCGGAATAAATCTTTTTAAACAGTCGTTTGATATAAATTACTCGGTAAATGCCGATAAATTGCCCGAAATGGGCGGTATCAAAATAAATGAACCTTTGGCGTTAAACGGAAATGCGGCAGGCGGTCTGAAAGATATAAATATCAACGGCACAGGCGATATTTTCGGCGCGGCTTTGAATTTTGACGCCGTTTTGAAAGATTTTAAGCCCGCAACAATAAATATCGACGCAAACAAATTAAAATTGGCGAAAGTTTTGGCTATTTTGGGGCAGCCGATATACGCTGACGGTTTATTTTCGGCTAAAATACATATCAATCCTAACGAAAAAAACGAGCTCGATGGAGACGCGCTTTTACATGTAGATAATGGGGCAGTATATAAAAATACGCTGAAAAAAGAGTTTAATCTGACGCTAAAAGACGATATTTCATATAAAATGTCCGCTGATTTGAAACTCTCAAATAGTCAGGATTTGGTCGGCGTTGTGGAACTTGCTTCATCTTTGGCGAATTTAAAGGCTTCGGACTTGAAAGTCAATATTAATACATTTAATATTTCAAGCGCATATAAGCTTGACATTCCAAACCTAAAACAGTTGGAAACTCTTGCCGGCATGGCGCTTCAAGGAGCGGTATCGCTGCATGGCAATGTAAAATATGCCAACGGCAAGATAGCGGCAAATATAAATAGCGACAATTTCGCGGGCGGAAAACTTGCGGCAAAACTTGATGATGATAAATTGGACGCGAGTTTGGCAAATGCAAAAATATCGGAAATTTTAAATACGCTTGTTATGCCGTCTTATGCAAATGCAAATCTAAATCTAAAAGCGCAATTTAGCTCTTTGGCAAATCAAGTCGGCGCTATTGACGCAGATTTGACGAACGGTCTTGTGAATGCCGCCGTCATGAAAAAAGAGTTTAATATAACGCTGCCAAAGACTGATTTTAGCGCGAAAACAAATATCGTCATGAATAAAAACAATATTAAATTTGATATGAAATTTTTATCAACCTTACTCAATCTTGAAAAATTTGACGGCGTTTTTGATACGGCGAAAACGGAACTCAAATCAATATATGCCGCAGATATAAAAGACCTCTCCAAATTTGACGGTATAACGGGACAAAAAATGAAAGGTTCCATCGCAGTAGAAGGTGAAGCGGACTATAAGGATAAAATGCTTAAGGTAAGCGGTAAGAGTAATGTCGCGGGCGGAAATATCAACTTTGACTTTGTAAATAACACAGCTAAAATAAACGGCGCAAATTTGTCAACGCTTGAGCTGTTAAAAATGTTGAGTTATCCTCAGATTTTTGACGCTAAAATAAAACTTGACGCCGATTATAATGTCAATACAAGCAAAGGCAATTTCAAGGCGGAAAGTCCGAGCGGGCATATTACTCAAACACAGCTTGGGGACTTGGTAAAAACATTTTTAAATTTTGACATGAGCAAAGAGGCGTATGAAAATATTTTGCTTGACGGAAATATAGACAATGGAAAGATAAAGTTTTTATTTGATGCGAAAAGCAAAAAGGTATCTTTGAATGTTCCTGAGGGCAAAATAACGGACACGGTTTTGGATATACCGCTTAAAATACAGATAGAAAAAACTGATATCAACGGCAAAATCACAGGCACGACCGATAAGCCGAAGGTTTCTGTTGACAGTTCTAAATATTTGCAGGATAAAGCGGCAAAAGAGATAAACAGATATCTTGACAAAAACAGCGACAAGATAAACAAGGCGTTGGATAAAATTTTTAAATAGCTTAAATTTAAAGAGCGAAAAATCCGATAAAGCGCGCATGAACCGCTCTTTAAAAGAAGTTGTAAATTTCAAAGGCATTTATAAGTAACTACGCTATATAATTACTCCCTTTTTTATGGCTGGGTAGCTCAGCTGGTTAGAGCGCTGGTCTCATAAGCCGGAGGTCGGGAGTTCAAGTCTCCCCCCAGCTACCAAACAAAAATCACTTAAACTTAAACGACTTCAAAAACTTCTAAAAGCCTCTTGAAATCGTATTTCGTAATGATAGCATAAAAATCATATCTTGTCAATTAAGGTTATCTTTGATAAAATACGGTTACTAATAGGTTACTCTCAAAGGGGATAAAAATGGAAACCAAAGGGACAAAACTCATAAAAAGCAAAAAATTCATAGGCGTTTATTACAATATCATAGCAGACGGCAAACCAAAAAAAGATAAATCCTACTTTATCACATACAAGTTACAAGGTAAAACTCACAAACTATTTATCGGTAAAGAGAGCGCGGGCGTCAATGAACCCTTTTGCGCGCAACAAAGAAACGACATCATCAATAAAGCAAGATTTGGCGAGGACGCACCGATAGTTAAATACAAAAATAAATCAGGCGTACTGTTTAGCGATATGATAGATAAGTATGTTCAGAGTAAAACCAACTCCAAAAAGGTAACCCTCGCATACGAAGCGATAAAAGATATTTTTGGTAACAGCCGTTTAGATGAGATAACCATTGATACCGTGAATAAATTCAAAAACAAACTCACCAACGACAGCAAATCGCCCAAAACCGTTACGACCTACTTACAAAGAATAAATACCATTTTTAATTTTGCAATTGATAGAGAGTTTTTTAAAGGGCAAAACCCGTGTAAAAAAATAGATAAGCCAAAGATTGATAATGAGCGTGTTAGATATTTAGCGCATGGGGAGGCCGTCCAACTCAAAGAAACTATCAAAGACAAACCTATGCTTTTATTATTCGTGGAGTTATCTTTAAACACGGGGGGGAGATTAGAAACGATAGCAAGCATAACCAAAAAAGATATTAACCTCATCACCCGCGCTATTCAGCTTAAAAACCATAAAACAAATAACACATACGCAGGCTTTATCTCCGATAGCCTTTTGCCATTACTCAAAGCGCGGTATTCTGAACTCCAAACTCCAAACGATAAAGTTATTACTACCTCGCCTAAAACCATTCAAAAACAGCTCCAACCGATACTAAACAGCCTATTTAATCAAGGACTTAATACAAAAGACGCTAAAAACAGAGTGGTTATCCATACCCTAAGGCATACATTCGCAAGTCTTTTGGCGATTAACGGAGTGCCGATATTCACGATTATGAAACTCTTAGACCACAAAGATATTAAAGACACTTTGAGATATGCAAAACTATCGCCCGATAATGGATTAGAAGCGGTAAGGGGGCTATGGAAATGAAAATAAATAAAGATGATGAGATTAAAAAAGCAACCGAGAACATACACAATAGCTTATCGGCGCAGATACCAAGCTTTGATGATGAAAAAGTTAAAAAATATCTTTCCGAACCGATAAAGCGGATTAACGAAATTATTACCAGAATGATTGATAATGAAGATTTGGAAATATTAAAAGAACTAAACGATTATTCTCAATATTCCGCAGTTGAAAAAAAGTATCTTTATTATGTATGTTTTACGGAACTTTATTCCGATTTGGTTGCCAATGATAATAATCTTTTAGCCGCGCTAAATACTACTGAAACTAAAAACCTTGCGGCCAAACAAAAACAGCTTATCAGAGAGGCAAAAAAAATCAGTCAAAAAACCAAACAGCGAATTCCCTTGCCACACTTGCCATTATCCCCAGAGCATATTTTTGCAAAGTATTTAGACCATATTACAAGGTTTAATATCATTCCAAAAGTCAAAGCTCTTGAACTGTTTGAACTTTACAAACAGACATCCAACCTCTACAGAGGTAGTTTTGCCAAACCCAGAGCGCCTTCTAAGCGAGCATTAGAAAAAGCGCGTGAAATGAATGAACTTCTCATACAATGGGTATTATCAAAAAAATAATATTTTTCTGTTTTTTCTTGCCAACAATCACATATTTTTTTTAAAAATCACTACATATTAGAGAGAACGCCCATTTTTAGCGGGCTATGATACCCTAAGATTTTAAGGTTATCATTTCTGCCACTATTTGCCATAATTTCAATTAATAAACATTCAAATGTTTAAAATTTACACAAAGGTTTAAAATGGAAAAAAACATTTTAACGCTAAAAGACACCGCAGAATATCTCGGCTTGTCAGTTTCCACACTGTACCGCTTAAAAAGAGCGGGCTTAGGCGCTAAGTTTATTAAACTTAGCGAGAGAAATAGTAAAGTCTTTTACAGACTTAAAGATTTAGATGAATGGCTTGATAGCCGTTCACAAAAAACAGCGTGAGGTGTCCAATGGTTAAAACTCCAAAGGATTACAGAGGAGAGAAAGTCTTAGACGCTCTTCATCACATCGTTTTAAGCGGTAAACCCATTCCATACGATACCTTAGATGGCTTGTATGATGAACCTCATCTAACTGATGATTTTCAGACATTACAACGGCTCGGGATTGTATCTCTAACGATTACCATTGCTAATGGCAAAGCTATCCCCGTTTGGGCGATTAACGATGAAGCCAAAGCAAAATCGGTTATCAAACTTTTAAGAGGAGGAACTTATGAGTAATCATAAACAAACCCTACTTATGGCAATGAGCGAACGCGGACAGGTTACTGCCGCGCAGTTTAATATCTCAAATGCTAATGCGTACTTTAATGAATTAAAGCGCGAGGGCATTTGTAAGGGTGAATGGAATGAAACCCATACCTTTAAATGGTGGAGGATTATTGACTACAATAAAGCTAAGAGGTATCTAAACGGGATACGGAGCGGTTATTGGGGTGGTTGCTCTGTATCCCGTGATGAGAGTGATAAAAACACTCATATTATGATACCGTAAAAAGTATTAAATTAAAATAGAGAGGCATTAGTTGCCTCTCTTATGGAGATGAAG
This sequence comes from Campylobacteraceae bacterium, assembly GCA_031284315.1. Lineage (GTDB taxonomy): Bacteria > Campylobacterota > Campylobacteria > Campylobacterales > Campylobacteraceae > JAIRKW01. The sequence goes on along the minus strand of JAITAB010000026.1, from coordinate 3,264 downwards.
AATGAATTTTACCATAAATAACATAAAAAATCAAATAAGTATTACTAAGCTTAAAATTTTCTTTGGACAAGCGAAAAACCATATCATAAAATCATAAAAGCAGGTTGTTCTATGCTTAAACAATACTTAAAAGTTAATACTTTTACCTTAAAAAAATACCCCTTGTTATTTAAAGCTTTTTGCAGTCAAGTAAGTTCATCACTCAAAAGGCTCAAATCGGCAATAGCCACGATAGCAAGGGCTTTGAGCGTGTATGGGCTATGAAGCATTCCCTCGCGCGCGCCTAATGCAAGACCGTTCAGCAAGACAAACTTAGCCATAGCAGACGACCTCGAACGCTTTAATCTCGAACAACAAATAAAACTATCCATTGATACGATGAGGTTTGAATACAGCAAGCAATACAAGCAGAGTAAGGTTAAATCATTAGGGGAGTGGATTAAACTTACCAAAGAACATTCTCTTTGTAATAAGCTTACTAAGAGACTAACCAAAAAAGAACTTACGAGCGTTTACAGATTAGAGAATGAAAACATTTATTTCTACAATTACTCTAACCCGCCAAAATACCGTAACGCTATGCTTGTAATCTTTGGCATATCTCAGCCTGACAAAGAACCGAACCTTGACTTGATAAGAAAAGTAACCTCATTCTTACCCATTACAAGCCTTGACATCTGTTTTGATACCTCATCAGAACCAAACCTTGAAGGTTTAACAAGATACAAGGACACAGATACTTACTACATAAACCAAACGGGCTATCCCACGCTTGATAAGGTAACTATCTACAATAAACAATCAAAGAACCGCTTATCATACCCTTTATGGAGGATAGAAGCTACGATAACCATACCTACGGCTAACCCCGAGCTTCTCTCATTGCCTCTTTTAGAGTTTAAGCACATAATAGACTTAATTACTAATTGATATTTTAGCATTACGGCACTTAATTAATCCTTAAAAATTAACTATCCCTCGTTTGCAGTCTCTATTTATCTTAACACGCGTGCGTGTGTTCACTTACAAAATAACCCTCTCTCTCTACATAATGATTTAAGAATAAACTAAGCTTCTAAAAACAGTATGCAGTTATGTAACAAGTATTATCCCCGCGCGTTAAATTTCATTTTACCCCATAGCCTCGCGCTATTATGCAACTTATTTAATAACGGTTTCAATGGATTTTCTCTTTTTACTCACGATAGGATTTAAAATCGTCATCTTTGCCCTCTAAATCAAACGCTAAGCGATTTTAACCTCTATCCCTCATAATGTGTCCATAGACTGATTATTTTTATTGTGTGTTCGGTTTCTATCACTTCATAGATAAGTCTGTGTTGTATGTTTATCCTGCGTGAGTAAGCTCCGCTTAAATCCCCTTGCAGTTTTTCAAAGCGCGGAGGAGTTTTAAAAGGATTTTGCTTTATTAGCTCTATGAGAGTTTTTGCTTTATTGTCAAGTCCCGCCGATTTTAATTTTGGAATATCCTTTAAAGCTCTTTTTGTGTAAACTATTTTCACCAAATAACCTTATCCTCTGATACGCATTCGGATAATGGAGTTTTTAGCCCTTCTGTAATCGTTTCTTTTATCATAGACGACAAATGCAAAGTCTCCATTAACCCGTTGTAATCGTCCTCGCTCATAATAACGGCATTGCCCGCTTTGGTATTAACGCTTACATGTTCATTATGTTTGATAGTCTGTTCAAGTATGCTAAAAATAGATTTTCTGAAATTTGTAATATTTACGCTTACCATGTTTCATACCTCTTTAAAATTTGCGTACATCATAGCGTACACACGCTTAAAACGGATTGAGTAAAAAAAGATGTATCCAAAATTGAGGAGATGTTTTTAGAGTATGAAAAATTTGCAGATACTAAGTTAATCTACAAGCCATTTTGCCTTAAAAAAAAGTTAAGTGGAGTTTTTACAAACTAAAAAAAAGGGTATCATAAAAATGATACCCCGCAGGTTTAAGCCGTTTTAGGCAACTCACCTTTAAACAGCAAACGATAAACATAGTCTATTTTATCCGATAGCAATTCAGAAACTACATCTAATCCTCCGCCCTCAGCGTCTGCCAACTCCATTTTTAAATTTAAAATAGCTTGGCAGATTTGAAACTCTTTGACAATCTCCATTCTAACCTCGTCAGGGATAGCCACCTTTTCCATACAAATCCTTTTAAAAAAATATGTTAGAATGCGCTTACTGATAAAACCACCCGTTAAAATTAACGCGCGCTATTCAGAAAAACCCACTCTAAAAACATAGCTTTAAGATACGATTTTCAAGGTAAGGTTACTCATAGGTTACCTTTTACCCATTTTCTCAAACCTTAAAGCGCCTAACAAACACCGTGTTTAAGGGCTTTTTCTTACTTAGCAAGCAAGGATATTCAATCAAGTCTCCCCCCAGCTACCAAACAAAAACCACTTAAACTTCTTATGCGGCGCGTTATAAAAAACCGCTAATTTAACGCTCCAAACCATTAGAAAAAGCTGCGGTATTATATTTGCAGATATGGTTACTTTTTTTCTCATAAGGCTTAAAGTTGAGGAGACAATAAAGGCATCTTGCGCGTATTGCGAAAATGCCTTTATTTATTATAGCGGCGATTTAAGTGAATTGTAGTTTTTGCAGCCGAGTTCTTCTTCCAAATCGCATGCTTTTTTGTAAAGCTGCAAAGCCGTTTTTTGATTTTTCTGTACGCCTTTGCCTGTTTCGTACAATAAAGCCAAATTATTGCATGAAAGAGCGTCATTATTGTTGCAGCCGTTTTGATACAACTTTGCCGCCTGTGCGTAATCTTGCTTCGCGCCTTTGCCGTCTTCATAAAGCAAGGCAAGGTTGTAGCATGCGTCCACATCGTCCTGTTCGCAGATTTTTGTATAAAGTTTCACAGCCTGCGCATAATCTTGCTTCACGCCTTTGCCGTCTTCATAAAGTAAGGCAAGGTTGTAGCATGCGTCCACGTAATCTTTATTGCATAATTTTGTATAAAGTTTCACTGCCTGCGCATAATCTTGCTTCACGCCGTTTCCGTCTTCATACAGTATGGCAAGATTGTAGCATGCGTCCGCGTAATCTTTATCGCATGCTTTTTTATATAGTTTTGCCGCCTCCGCATAATTTTGCTCTATGTCGTCTCCAAAATCATACATCGTGCCAAGATAAAAACATGCTTTTGAATTTCCGCCGCCGCACTCTTTATTGTAAAGCTTCACGGCTTTTGCAAAATCGCCGTCTTCATAAGC
>JAITAB010000022.1 GCA_031284315.1 Campylobacteraceae bacterium | reverse complement strand
TCCAAAAATGACATGAAATAATCCATACATGTAAATAAAGATATACTCTCATGTATTATTGATATTCTTTTGTTATTGTAAATTCTTGATTGCTATACTTTTGCAATGACGGAATGTGTGGATTCCCGCCTTCCCTCACGATATGCGTTTTCTGCGAAAACTTGTCGTTCGGGTGCGGGAATGACGAAAGGGCGCATGTGTTTTGTCATTCTGTCGGTCTCGCGAGAATGACGAAAAGATAGGCAATTTGTCTTATTTTAAGTTTTTCATTTTTTTCCGAACTGCCGCGGCAATTTCCAGCTTACAATGGCGGAATTGCTGTTTATTTGTATGGCGGAATTTTAAAATAAGTTTTCAAGCAGGCTTGCAAATGGTCTTCATGTCGGCGGGCTTGCACATGAAGCGTTTAAGCAGACTTGAAATCTGCTTAAACCAAAAGCGCTTTTACTCTTCGGCGCTCTCAGGGATATTTAGCGTATTATCGTCTATGCCTGCCTCTTCGTCCTCGTCGTCTTCTTGTTTAGGACATCTTGCGATACTGACGACTTTATCGCCTCCTTCAATGCTTACGACTTTAACGCCGCTTGTATTGCGTCCCGCTTTTCTTATCGTCTGCATGTCAACTCTTATCATTTTGCCGCTGCTGGTAAGCGCCATCAAATCTTTACTCTCATCAACTATCACGATATCTACCAAATCTTTGGTCTTGGCTGTCAATTTCATGCAGATAGTGCCTTTGCCGCCGCGTTTTTGAAGCCTGTACTCTTCGGCTGTAGTGCGCTTGCCGATACCGTTTTCGCTGACTGCCAAAAGCTCTTCTTGGTCATTGTAGATAACAGCCGCGCCCACGACAAGGTCGTTTTTCTCTTTAAATCTTATGCCCGTAACTCCGCGCGCCGTTCGTCCCATGTCGCGCGTGTCGTTGATATCAAATCTCACGCACATACCTTTTTTGGTCGCGATAAAGAGATTTTGCACATCTTTTGTAACTACGCGCGCGGTGATAATCTCATCGTCATCGTCAAGCGTTATCGCGCGTACGCCAATCGAGCGGATATTTTTAAATTCGCTTAAATTTGTCCGCTTGATAATGCCGTTCTTTGTAAAAAACGCTAATGATTTGCTCTCGTCAAAATCCGTAGTCGGGATAATAGCCATAATTTTTTCATCAGGCTGAAGCTGAATGAGATTTACCACCGCTTTGCCTTTTGCCGTTCTGCTTCCCTCGGGAATCCTGTAAACTTTAAGCCAGTAAAGCTGCCCGCGGTCGGTTACAAACATGAGCGTATCATGCGTGTTTGAAATAAAAAAACTCTCTATAAAATCATCATCATAAGTCGTAACGGCTATTTTGCCCTTGCCGCCGCGTTTTTGCTTTTCATAAAGTTTTGACGCGACTCGCTTGATATAGCCTCTGTGGCTTACGGTTACGACCATAGACTCGTTTGGTATCAAGTCTTCCACATCTATATCGTCATAATCGTCTATTATCTCGGTGCGCCTTTCGGATTTGAACTTATCCTTAACTTCCAAAAGTTCTTCTTTGATGATGCCGCTTAAAAGTTTTTCGCTCTTTAATATCGCGCTCAATCGTTCAACCTCTTTTCTTAACTCCCTTAATTCGTTTTCTATCTTTTCGCGCTCCAGTCCCGTGAGGCGTTGGAGCTTCATGTCAAGTATGGCGCCGGCTTGCGCTTCGCTTAAATTAAACTGCGTAACAAGCCCTTCTTTTGCGCTTGCGGTATCTTCGCTTTTTTTGATAAGCTCTATAACGGCGTCTATATTGTCAAGCGCAATTTTCAAACCTTCCAAAATATGCTCTTTGGCTTTGGCTTTTTCAAGCTCAAAAATAGTCCTTCTAATAATAACGGTTTTTCTGTGGGCAAAAAAGAGCTGCAAAAGCTCTATAAGCGAAAATATTTTCGGTTCTTTGTTAATGATAGCAAGCATGATAACGCCGAATGTTTGCTCTATGCTTGTGGATTTGAAAAGGTTATTTAGCACTATATCGCTCATGGCTTCGCGTTTCAACTCTATAACAACGCGGATGCCGTCTCTGTCGGATTCATCTCTTATCTCGCTGATACCGTCAATCTGCTTTTCCTTTACAAGCTGCGCAACTTGCTCTATAAAACGGGCTTTATTTACCTGATAAGGAATTTCATCAATAACGATAATATCTTTCTGCCCTTTTTTTTCGGTGTGCGTTTTGGCTCTCACCTTTACGCGCCCGCGCCCCGTTTTGTAAGCTTCCAAAATGCCTTTCTTGCCGAATATCACGCCGCCTGTCGGAAAATCGGGTCCAGGAATAACGCTCATTAGCTCTTCCACGCTTATATCGGGGTTGTCAATGACAAGCAAAAGCGCGTCTATAAGTTCATTTGGATTGTGCGGAGGGATATTTGTCGCCATACCGACCGCTATGCCGCTTGAACCGTTTAGCAAAAGATTTGGCACGCGGGCAGGCAAAACGTCAGGCTCGCTTAAAGAGTCGTCATAATTCGGCACAAAATCAACAGTATCTTTGTCAATATCTCTTAAAAGCTCTTCGGCTAATGAAGTCATTCTCGCTTCCGTATATCGCATAGCCGCCGCGCTGTCGCCGTCCACAGAACCGAAGTTTCCCTGACCGTCCACTATCAAAACTCTCATAGAAAAAGGCTGCGCCATGCGTACAAGCGAATCATAAACAGCCGTATCGCCATGCGGATGGTATTTACCGATAACATCGCCTACTATACGGGCTGATTTTTTGTACGGGCTGCGCGAACCGACTCCCAAATCATTCATCGCAAAAAGTATTCGTCTATGAACGGGTTTTAGCCCGTCTCTGGCGTCAGGAAGCGCGCGCCCGATAATTACGCTCATGGAGTAATCAAGATAGCTGGACTTGACGGAATCCTCAATGCTGACCGTCTGAATGTCTTGATTTTGTTCAAAAATATCACTCATTTTATGCCTTTGAGTTTCAAAAATAAAAGGGAGATTATACTAAAAATACCTTATATATACACTGAATTAAAGGCATTTATGCCAAATTAATTGCGCCTTATGCTTTTAAAAGCCCCTCTGCGCTGCATTGAACGCCGCTTTTATACTGACGATCCCGCACATTTTCTTTTCCATTGCAAAAAGGCTGCATTTTCTCCAAAAATCTTAAAAAAAGCAGATATTGCCGCTGTAATTTACTCTTTTAAAGAAAATTGGGTAAAATAATAGTTTGATTTTAGAGTATGGACAAAAATGAGACAAAAAGTAGAACGGATTTCACCGTTTAGACAATTTATATCAGTAATATTCGCTCTGTTTTTAAGAGAAATAAAAACGCGTTTTGGGGAGCGGAGGTTCGGCGTATTTTGGACATTCGTAGAGCCTTCCGTACACCTTGTGATAATGCTTCTTATATTCTCTTTTCTGCGCGCCAGAATGATGCCTCAAGTGCCGTTTGAACTGTTTTTATTAACGGGTATAGCGCCGTTTTTTCTTTTCCGCAGAATCGCTTCGGGGCTTATGTCAAGCGCGGACGCCAACAAAGCTCTGTTTGCCTACGCGCCCGTAAAACCCATAGATACCTATATCACGCGCACTATACTTGAAACGCTTATTTATACCGTTATTTTTGCCATTATTTTATCTGTTTTGGGGTTTTGGCTCGGACTTGATATAAGTATCGCAAATCCTTTCGGCGCGGCGGCTCTCTATTTTTTAATTATACTTTTTGGCTTTTCGTTTGGCGTCATCGCAAGCATAGCGTCCACGATATTTCCATCTGTAAAAATCATCATGAATATAATTTTACTGCCGCTCTACTTTCTCTCCGCCATTATGTTTCCCTTATGGATAGCGCCTGCGGAATACATAAAGTATTTGCTGTTTAATCCGATACTGCATTTGCTGGAACTTTTCAAAGCCAATTTTTTCTCATATTATCCTTTGGTGGACGGCATAAATATCTACTATCCGCTTAGTTTTGAATTTATACTGCTGTTTATAGCTTTGGCTCTTTACAGGATAAAGCGGCTCTCGCTGGCGGCAAAAATATGATAAAACTTGACAATATCACGAAATCCTATCCGCTAAAAGACGGCAATAGACACTATGTTTTCAGATATTTATCATTTGAATTTCCTGAAAACGCCAATATAGGCTTGATAGGACCAAACGGCGCGGGCAAAACAACGCTCATGAATATCTTGGGCGGTACGGATACGCCCGATAGCGGCAGAGTTATCACGGATAAATCCATCTCTTTCCCAATAGGCTTCGGCGGCGGATTGCAGGGGAGTTTGAGCGCGGCGGACAATATTAAATTTGTTTCAAGAATTTACGGTTTTACAGGTGAAAAAATGCGTGAAAAAATAGCATATATACGCGATTTTGCAGACATCGGAGAGTTTTTTGACCAGCCTGTAAAGACTTACTCGTCAGGCATGAAAGCCAGAATCTCCTTTGGTCTTAGCATGGCGTTTGATTTTGATTATTATCTAATAGATGAAGCGGGCGCGGTCGGAGACCCCTATTTTAGAAAAAAAAGTTCAGCCGTATATAAAGAAAAATTAAAAGGCGCAAATGTTATAATCGTTTCCCACAACATGAATGAGATATTATCCTTATGCGACCATATTATCGTTCTTGGCGGCGGCATAGCGCAGATTTTTGACGATGTTGAAGAAGGTATCAAAATGTACGAAAGTTTTAAAAACACAAAAGGCGCAGCATGAGCAAAATGACAAAACTTGTCAATAACCCGAAACTCTTTTTTGCAGACGCGTACCGCAAAAGAATAGGAGCATGGTTTTTGACAAAGAGTTTTATTGTTGTAGCGGTTATTCCGTTTGCCCTTGCAGTTTTTTATTATCTTTTTTTTGCCGCCGAAAGATATGTAAGCGAAAGCGTAGTTTCAATAAGGCAGGCAAAAGATTCATCGTCCATAGCCGGCAGCGGAATTGCCGCGCTTGTGGGCATCAATACAAATTCCAAAGAGGATACGCTCTATTTGAGAGAGTATATACATTCGCTTGACATGTTGAAAAATCTTGAAAAAGAGATAAATTTGCGGGAAATATATACGGCTGAAAAATTGGACTTTTTGTATAGATTTTACGGTTTTTTATCGCAGGAAGATTTTTTGGAGTATTATCAAAACAGAGTGCAAATTGCGTATGACGACATGAGCGGGCTTTTAAAGATAAACGTGGAAGCGTTTAAGCCCGAAGATGCGCAAAAACTCTCAATTCTTATACTTAAAAACAGCGAAACTTTTGTTAATGAACTCTCGCATATCATGTCAAGAAAACAGCTTGAATTTGCGGAAGCGGAGCTTAAAAAGTCAGAAAGCAGATTTAGCGCGGCAAAAGATGCGCTTTTGAATTTTCAAAATACTTACGGCATTTTCAATCCGATAGAACAGGCGCAGTCGCAGGCAAATCTAGCGCTTGAATTTGAAGCGGAACTTGCAAAAAAAGAGGCGGAACTTACGGCTTTGTCCTCTTATATGCAAAGCGGCGCGCCGCAGGTCGTAACGCTCAAAAATGAAATTGCCGCGATAAAAGCGCAGATAAGAAAAGAACAAAACCGCGTCGCCAAAAAATCCGACAATGCCTCAAATATTTTGGCTTCGGAATATCAAACTTTAAGCATAGAAGCGAATTTTGCCGAAGAGCTTTACAGGCTCTCTTTGCAGGCGGTTGAACAGGCGCGTATAGAAAGCACTAAACAGATAAAATATCTCTCCATCGTGCAAACGCCTTCCATGCCTGAAAGCGCAAAATATCCGCGCAAAATATACAATCTCATCACGCTGATTGCCATACTGTTTTTGCTGTACGGCATCACGCAATTGATAAAAGCCACCATAGAGGATCACAAATACTGATGAAAAAGATAATTTTAACGCTGCTGATGTCAGCCATGTTTGGTTTCGCCGCCATAGATACGGGCGCGATAGCGGTCATAGAGAGAAATGGCAGCTTAGACGCGCAAGAGAGCGTTTTTGGCTCGCACATGTTCAGGGGCAATTTTGCAAATGTCAAACGGCATGCGTACAATCCCGATTATCGTATCAATATCGGCGATGTGGTACTGTTGAAAATGTGGGGAGCTTTTGAATTTGAACAGCCGCTTACCGTTGATTCGCAGGGAAATATTTTTGTCCCTAAAGTCGGCACTGTCAAACTTTTGGGAGTGCGCAACGGCGATATGGTTTCGGTAATAACCCAGCATGTAAAGAAAATATATAAAGATAATGTTTTTGTGTATGCAGACATGGACGCATATCAAAATGTTTCCATATTTGTAACGGGAAACGTAAATAAACCCGGTCTTTATGAGGGATTGAGTTCAGACTCGCTGATACAGTACCTTGATAAAGCAGGCGGCATCAATCCTCAATACGGCAGTTTTAGAAAAATTACGGTTTTGAGGGACAATAAGCCTTATGCGAATATAGATTTGTACGACTTTTTGATTGACGGGAAAATGGAACTGTTTGCGTTTAGAAGCGGCGATGTTATCCTTGTAGATAGCGTAGGCTCGTATATCAGCGCGAAAGGCGAAGCGTTAAGAACATTTAGATTTGAATCAAAAAATGAAAACATGAGCTTAAAAGAGCTTGCCAAATTAGCCGGCATCAAGCCAACCGCCACAAACGCCATCGTGAAAAGTTACAAAACCGACAATCATTTAAATATAAATTATTACGCTTTGAGTGAATTTGAAAATATCCTTTTACATGCGGGAGATGAAGTTGAATTTCTGCCCGAACACCTTGCAGACGAAATAAGAGTAAGCATAGAGGGAGAACATGACGGACTTCATACGCTTATATTTAAAAAAGGCTCTACGCTTCAAGACTTGAAAGAAAAGCTTGTTTTAAGCCGTCAATCCAACGCCGAAGCTATTCAAATATTTAGAAAAAGCGTTGCAAAAGTGCAAAAAAATCTTATAGAAGCGCAATTGAAAGAGCTTGAAACATTAGCGCTTACAACGCCTTCGGTATCGCCGGAAGAGGCAAACACAAGAGCGCAGGAGACAAAAGCCATTTTGGAATTTATAGAGAGAGCCAAAAAAATAGAACCAAAAGGACAGATAACAATAAATGAAAAGACTGCGCTTAAAAGTATAATCCTTGAAGAGGGCGACATTATTAATATCCCAGCGCGCAATAACATAGTCATTGTGCAAGGCGAAGTTGGTGTTCCGGGCGCTTTTACCTACATGAAAGAGCAGAATATTGATGATTATATAAAACTTGCGGGCGGATTTAGCGGCAGAGCGAACAAATCAAAAATTTTGGTCATAAAAGCGAGCGGTAAAGCCGAAAACTACGATGCGGGCATATTTTCATTCGGAAAACCCGCTATTGACGAAGGAGACGCGATACTTGTGCTGCCCAAAGCCGAAGGCAAAAATTTGCAGTTTACAAATCTCGTATCGCAGATATTATATCATGTGGCCATAGCGACAAAAGTCATACTTGATATATGATTTTTTCAGCCTCAAAAAGACTTATAAAAAACGCGGGCGGCTTTTTAGAAATAAAACATTACTCTTTTTCGGAGAGGATTTCAAAAAAAAGCGGCGTTTTTTGCGGTTGGGGCAGGAAAAAATCAGGCTTGGAAGCCGTATATTTAGCGAAAAAATTTAATACCGCTTTTTTGCTTTTGGAGGACGGCTTTATAAGGTCGTCAGGACTTGAAAGCGATTTGTATCCATCTTTCAGTATTGTAGAAGACAGTATCGGCATATATTATGACGCAACGCATGAAAGCGCGTTGGAGCGTATACTCAACAGTTACGACTTTAAAAATGATAAAAAACTTTTGGCAAAAGCCAAAGAGGCGATTTCATTTATCGCAAAGTACAATATATCAAAATATAATCATGCGCGCGATTTGGACGAAAACTATTTCCCAAACAACGGCAAAAAGCGCATTTTGATAATAGCGCAGACGAAAAATGACGCCTCTTTGAAGTACGGACTGGCGGATAAATTTTCAATACATGAGATGATAAAAATAGCAAAAGATGAGAATAAAAACGCCGACATATACCTGAAAATTCACCCGCAGGCGCTGAAAAAAGCCAAAACATCGGATATATCTGTGCAAGACATTCCGCCGTACTGTAAGCTGATAATAGACGATATAAATCCCATATCTTTGCTGAAAAAGATAGATAAAGTCTATACAAAAACTTCCCAAATGGGCTTTGAAGCGTTGCTTTTGGGCAAAGAGTGCACATGTTTTGGCATGCCTTTTTATGCGGGCTGGGGAGTAACGGAAGATAAAATAAAATGCGAAAGAAGAACGAAAAAAAGGAGCGTTGAAGAGATTTTCGCCGCCGCTTATATTTTATATGCAAAATACCGCGACCCATATAAAAATACTCCGCTTACGCTGATGCAGACGCTGCAAAGCATAATCCGCATAAAAAACGCCGGCCTTCACAAAAAAGCTTTTTTTTTCGGATTTTCAAGATGGAAACATAACTTTATCAAGCCTTTTTTTGAAAAGGAAAAGTTTGCGAAAATATTTTTCATAAACTCTTTTTTTCAGAAAAATCATTTGAAAAACGCCTTGAAAAACGGACTTGATGAAAATTCTTTGATATGCGTATGGGGTAAAAAAACATTCCAAGAAGTTGAAAAATACGCTGAACGGCACGGCATTCCCATACTGCGCACAGAGGACGGCTTTATAAGGTCTGTGGAGCTTGGCTCGGATTTGTCGCGCCCATACTCTTTGGTCGTGGACAAATACGGCATTTACTTTGACGCGGCGCAAAAAAGCGAATTGGAACAGATATTGAATGAAACAGATTTTGATGAAAAAATTATTAAAAAAGCGAAAAAAATTCAAGCGTTTTTAGTTAAAGAGCGCATCTCAAAATACAATATCAGCGTCCATGAGAGCATCCATCTAAAAACCGATAACAAAGTAATATTTGCCGTTGGGCAGGTTGATGATGACGCTTCGATTATATACGGTTCGCAAAACATGTCAAACCTTGCGCTTTTGAAAAAAGCTCGCGAAGAAAATCCGCAAAGTTATATCATTTACAAGCCGCACCCTGATGTTTTGGCAAAAAACCGCGCAGGAAAATTAAGTGAAAATGAAGCGCTGCAATATGCTGACAAAATCGTAAAAAACGCTTCGCTTGACGCTCTGTTTGAGATTTGCGACGAAGTGCATACGATAACATCTTTAGTCGGTTTTGAGGCGATTTTGAGAGGTAAAAAAGTCGTAACTTACGGCATGCCATTTTACGCAGGCTGGGGGCTTAGCAGCGATATGATTGCTAATAATCGGCGGAAGCGGAAATTAAATATTTATGAATTAATAGCCGGCGTTTTGATACTTTATCCGCGCTATATCAGCCCGAAAAATCACAAACTTTGCGATATAAAAACATTTCTATCGGAGTTTAAAGAGGAAAAAAAAGGATATAATTCCAACAAAAAAATATCAAAAAAAATTTTGACATTTTTTATAAGAAAAATACAATTTATATATAGAGCAGTGAAAATATGAACTCTATCGGCGCTCTGAAAGATAAAAATATTCTGCTTTTGCAAGGACCTATGGGGACATTTTTCAAAAGACTTGATAAAATTTTCCGCAAAAGAGGAGCCAAAACTTATAAAATAGCCCTCAATGCGGCGGATTGGTTTTTCTCAAACAAAGATAATGTGATAAGCTATAAGGACAAACCCGAAAAGTGGAAAAAATTCATTGGCGGATTTTTAAGCGAAAAGCGCATAGATAAAATATTTTTGTTTGGGGATTGCAGATTTTACCAAAAAATCGCCATAAAAGCGGCGGATAACTTAGGCATAGAAGTTTTTGTGTTTGAAGAAGGATATATAAGACCTGATTTTATAACGCTTGAAAAATACGGCGTGAACGATAACAGCAAACTTCCAAGAGCAAAAGAATTTTACGAAAATCTGCCAGAAATTTCAGAACAAACAAAAACGCTTCCCATGAAAAACAGTCTTTACAACCTCATCATAAGCGCCACAACATACTATCTGATAGCCAATGCTTTTATGTTTTTATATCCGAACTATATCCACCATAGGGAGTTTTCAGCCATAAAAGAGGGTTTTTACGGCATAAGAAATTTTATCAGAAAGATAATTTACGCGCAAAAAGACAGACCATACAATAAACGCTTCAAAGCCGACCTTTCAAAAAAGTATTTTTTTGTGCCGCTGCAAACATATTCGGACGCGCAGATAAAAAAACACTCGCAGTTTAAAAGCTTGGAAGAGTTTATAGAAATGGTTTTGGTATCGTTTGCGCGTTTTGCCGATAAAGAGTGTTTTATCATATTTAAACACCACCCGCTTGACAGGGGCAGAGTAAATTACGCGGGATTTATAAGCAGTCTTGCGAAAAAACTCGGCGTAGAAAAACGCGTCATTGCGCTGTATGAAACCCATATACCAAACGCCCTGAAAAACGCGCTCGGAACGGTTACGATAAATAGCACGGTCGGACTTTCGTCCCTCTATCACGGCACGCCCACCATCACTATGGGAAAAGCCATATACGATATAAAATCCCTCACATGTAAGGGGGTAAAACTGGATAATTTCTGGCAAAACGCCGTGCCGCCCGAGAGGGATTTATTTCAAAAATTCAGAGCGTTTTTAATACAAAATTCACAGATAAACAGCAGTTTTTACGGCAAAATCGGAGATTTGGAAAAGGCAGGTTTGCAAAATTGAACTAACACAAAAGTTGTATTGAAATCTGGCTTTTTTAAATTGTGCAAAAGTAAAGTTATTGGCATGAACTAACACAAAAGTCGTATTGAAATATATCAACTCCATAAGCTTTTTTTCGCTTTTATGAGTTGAACCCTCTGTTCTTTAAGCGTGTTTGCTATGGCAAATCCCGCGTCCTGTACCATTCCAAGCGCGATACGCTCATCTTCTGTTAGATTTTTCCTTGCTTTGAAATTATCGAAGTATTTTTTTGTAAAACCGTCTCTTTGCTCTATATAGTCTTTGTAGTATCGTTTTAGATAGTCGTCTATTTTATATTTCTCTTTCAATACTCCTGCGTCCACAAGAGCCTGAGCGTTTGTATCTATAAGCTTTCTAAACTTTTCATAAGTCGGTATCATGTGAGCTGGAAGTTCATCGGGCGCGGCGTCTCCATTCAAAGTTCTGAATAATGCAAGTCTATCTTCCTCGCCGATTGACTTATTGATAAAGTCCATAACTTCTTTAGCTTGCGCGTTCATCTGCTCCTGCGCTATTTTAAAGTCGTTTGTTATCTCGTAAATGTCTTTTGCGGCTCGTTTTACGCTAAGAGCATTTTTTATTCTCCCGCCTGTTAATTTGCCCAAAACTGCGCTCTCGCCTTTTGCGTAAGCGTCTCCAAGCGCGGCTACAAACTTATCCACTTGATTTTCCCATCGGGTTTGTTGTATAATGTCATTGTTGGGCGCGGAGGTGTTTCGGACGTTAGCTCTGGGGGCAGCATTAAGCTGAGCATCGGGAGCATCTGCGCCTTTGACATCTATAA
>JAITAB010000047.1 GCA_031284315.1 Campylobacteraceae bacterium | reverse complement strand
TCTTAATATTTTAGGCATTATTTTCTTCTCTTCTGAGGTAACGGCATAGCCATCATATTTTTTACAGACTACTATAATATTATTGAAAAATTTACTAACAACTTTATCAATTTCAGATTCTTTTCTTTTATCAATCATAAAAAATCGCCTTCCTAAAGAATGCTATTATATTACAAGATTTAATTTATTTTGTCAAGTCTCTTTATTATATAATTTTAAACAAATTTTAGGACAAATGGCACATAGCGTTCCGTCTGTTTGCGTATTGTAGCGGCAACACGACCGCCTCTCTCAAGCAATATCTCAAGCATTGAATATGCCAATCCGCCATTTGCCCCTGTAATAAACCATGTTTTCATAAAAATCCTCTTTGCGTTACTTAACTCTTGCCTTTTATTTCAACTATTTCTATTTGAGCGGCTTTTACCTTAACCGATTGTTTGTTGTATCGGCAGTAAATTGAGTTTATTTCCATATTTTGAAAATCATTTCAGCAAAAACTGCGCGGGATTTTGGCGTTTAGTTTTACCAAAATATCATAACTTATCGTATTAAAATGTTTTGCCCAAACTCTTGCGTCGTTAAATACGGATATTTCCTCTTCATCGCTGTTTATACTCATGGAGTCCATAGATACGCGCCCTAATATCAACGAACCGTTTGTGGTTTTTAGCTCTCCAAGCCCGTTATATCTCAAAATACCGTCCGAATATCCGACATCGTACGAAGACGATACCATATCCTTATCGGCTTCAAAAACGCCGCCGTAGCCGACTCTTTCGCCTTTTTTTAATTCTCTTGTACTCACTCTTTTTGCAAACAGTTCAAGTACGGGCTTGAGGTCAAAATGTCCGAAAATTTCGGGCAAATCGCAGTATCCGTACATGGCTATGCCGACTCTGGCGAAATCCTCGTCAAATTCGCCGCATCTTAAAAGCGCGGCGGAGTTGCATGAGTGAAAAAACGGTTTGGTTATATTGTATTTTTTCGTCAATTCAATAACGCGCTCTTTAACCGCGCGCCAATTTTCTCTCTGCCAAAAAAAACAGCTTCCCGTCTCGTCAGCCGCGCGATAGTGCGTAAAAACGCTGTGCAAAATAACCCCATTTTGTTTTATCACGCCAAACGCCGCGTCAAGCTCTTTGCTGTTAAGTCCGTTTCTATGCATGCCGCTGTCTATTTTGAGCGCGATTTTTACGCCTCTTGAGACGGATTTTAACGCGTCAAATTCATTCACGGCAAAAATTATATTTGAGTGCGCGAAAAAATTCTCTTCATGCTCGGATAAAACGATAATATCCGCAAAAAACGCCGCAATCTCCAAAGCTTCTTTTGCGTCTCTTGCGATAGCATGAGTTATGCCCAAATCCGCCGTTTTACGCGCAAAAATATCAAGTCCATGTCCGTATGCGTTATCTTTCAAAACAGCGATAAGCTTCTCTTTGCCGCCTGCTTTTTTTGCCAAAATATCAAGATTTGAGCGCAAATGCTCCGAATAAAGTTTAATTTTGGACATTCAGTAGTTTCCTTGCGCCTGCGAAAGTTTTTCGCGCCTTGTAGTCGTATCGGTAAAAGATTTTGTAAAAACTTTGCGCGTCAAGCTGCGGGTTTTTGCTAAAATCAAAATTAAATCCGCTTTTATCTTTGGGTATAGATTTGTCCAAAAATGCAAACAATTCATCGCGAATCGCGAAAAATTCGTCAAGTTCTTTTTCAAATTCACTCTGTTTCATGTAAAAACCTTAAAAATATAAAACGCAATTATATGAGATTTTGACTTACTTTTTGATACAATGGCGCGCATAAAATAGTAAAAAGGCGCTTCATGTTAAAAAAAATCTCCATAATTTTGGTTTTACTCATTGCCGCGTTTGGCATTTTTCTCTTTCAAAGCGGCAAAATACACTCTTTATTTCAAAAAAATATCGCGTTTTACGAGGCGGCATCAGAGTGCGATTTGCATACGAACTCATGCGAAGTTGTTTTGGGAAATAAAAAAATAACGCTTGATATTGACAAGCCGATAAAAGCGGGCGAAGAGATGAGTCTCAATGTTCAAACCGAAGGCTTTGAAGATGGGGAACTTCTGGCGAAAATTTACGGGCTCAACATGAACATGGGCATATTTGAGTACGCTTTGGCAAAAACGGACGATAAAAATTACAAAGGCAAGGCGCTTGTACCGACATGTATGATGGGCAAAATGAGCTGGCAAATCAACATTATATCCGCGCATGAAAATATCGGAGCAAGTTTTATTTTGGAGCTTTGACAATCGCTCATGAGCGGCAAAGCTTATAAAAATATTTAAGAATTAAAGTATAAATTAGAACCTTTTGGATATTATTGCAAAAAATTTTAAAAGCTCTTATGCGGGGTGCACATGTATATTTTCTGGATTGCGGCGATGGCTGGGTCGGTATTTTTTGCTCTAAGGATAGTCGTATCTGTCGTGGGCGGATTTGACAGCGGCAGCGCCGACGAGCTTGACGGCACGGAAGGCGCTTTTAAACTTCTGTCTTTAAACTCTATCACAAGCTTTATGGCAATGTTCGGTTGGGTCGGGCTTGCCTGCGTTTATCAATTTAAACTTTCATTATTAATTTCGGTCGGCATTGCCGTAATTTTCGGATTTTTAGCCATGTATGTTACAACTTTGCTTTTTAGATTGGCCGCAAAGCTAAAAAGCGGCGGCGCAACATTTAATATCAAAGAATCAATTGGTCAAAACGGCGAAATTTATATAAGAATACCGCCTGCGGGAGTCGGCAGAATCAGACTTTCGATAAACGAAGTAAAGTATGAATTTGACGCAGTATCAGAAAACGGAGACGCTATAGATTCATTTGAAAAAGCGGCAGTTACGCGCGTGATAGACTCGCATACGCTTGCCGTGCGTCCGATTGTAAAAAAGGAGAGATAAAATGTATATAGATGATTTTAACTTTGCGTTGATTGCAGTATTGTTTTTCGTAATTTTTATTTTTATTTTGATTATGTTTTTGGCAAGCCGCTATAAACGATGCGCTTCCAATCAAATATTAGTCATATACGGAAAAATCGGAGGCGGGAAATCCGCATATTGCCTTCATGGCGGCGGAACTTTTGTATGGCCTTTGATACAGGATTATCAATATCTTGACTTAACGCCGCTTACAATAAATATTCCGCTTAAAGGCGCCCTTTCGCAGCAAAATATCCGCGTTAATGTGCCAAGTACTTTCACGGTGGCTATAGCAACAGAAAGCGATAGTATGAACTCCGCAGCCGTAAGGCTTCTTGGGCTTGAACAAAAAGATATTGAATCTATGGCGACCGAAATCATCATAGGACAGTTGCGTTTGACTGTGGCTTCATTGACGATTGAACAGATTAACCAAGACAGAGAACGCTTTTTGGAAGCAATAAGAAAAAATATAGGCACAGAACTTGACAAAATAGGACTTTGTCTAATAAATGTAAATGTTACCGACATTACGGACGAGTCGGGATATATAGAAAGTATTGGCAAAAAAGCGGCATTAACGGCTATAAACCAAGCCAAAATAGATGTAGCTGAGCAAGACAAAAGAGGCGCTATAGGCGAGGCGGAAGCAAAAAAAGAACAGCATATACAAGTCGCGCAGTTTGCCAAAGACGAACAAGTAAAAGTAGCCGAATACAATAAAGAGCAACAGGTAAAAGTCGCTGAATACAATAAAGAACAGCAAGTACAGGTAGCCCAATATGACAAAGAACAGTTGGTGCGGATAGCTGAATTTAACAAAGAACAGCAAGTACAAGTGGCAGAATACGACAAAGAACAACGAATACAAATAGCTGATTTTAACGCCAGAGCAGTTGAAGGCGAAAACACTTCCAAAGCCGAGATAGCAATGTCAAACGCTACGCTTTTTGAGCGTGAAGCAGAAGCTGCAAAGCGCGGAGAAGTGGCGCAGCAAGAAGCAGAAGCTGAGATACAAAAAGCAAAAGCCTTTGCGGAGCAGCGCCGTTTGGAAGCAGAAGAGGTTGTGCCGCGCGAGATAGAAAAAAGAAAAGTTGAGATTGACGCCGCCGCGCAAGCCGAACAACAACGCCGTTTGGCTCAAGGCGAAGCTGACGCTATATTGCTTGTCAAATCTGCCGAAGCCGAAGGTATTAAAAAAGTGCTTGATGCTAAGGCGCTTGGTTATCAAACATTGATTAAAGCCGCTAATGACGATGCAAAAAGCGCTACAACGCTGCTTTTGGTAGAAAAGCTTGAGGAGATTGTAAAAATGCAGACGGAAGCTATCAAAAATATCAAAATTGATAAAATTACCGTTTGGGACAACGCGGGCGGCGACAAAAGTTCTACCGCGAATTTTATGAAAAATATAATCAAAACCCTTCCGCCTTTGCATGATATAGCCAAGCAGGCTGGTCTTGATTTGCCTGAATTTTTGGGTACGGTTACAGAAGATAAAAGCGAAGAGAGCAAAACTGCTGAAAGTATTCAAAAACAAGCAGATACGGATAACACAAAAACAAAATAACTATAATTTTAAGGATTGCCCTCAAACGCAATCCTTAATCTCTTTTGAAAAACTCCTCTATCGGTACTTCAAACAGTTTTGAAAGCCGCAAAAGATGTTTTAAATTGAAATGTTTCCCATGCGCGTAATTTTCTATGGAAGCGTAAAATCCAGAAGAGCGCTGACCGATAGAAAGCGCGGTTTCAAGCTGGCTTAATTTCTTTTGCTTTCTGATTTTTTTCACATTGCGCGATATATTTTCAAAAAATTCCCTCTCCTCGTCAGGCGTTACGATATCTGGTAAATTAAACATGTGCATATCCTAATAGCTAATTTTCCTATAAGGATATTTTTTATATAATTTTTTAGCAATTCTATATAGAAAACTTTTCTATAGAGATAAATTTTACAATCAAGTTTTCACAAGGGAGAAACAATGAAAATAACGAAAAATCTCTTTACGGATATAAAAAACATTGCATTGTCATTATTGACTTTAGCGGTTTTTACGGGTTGTGTTGGTCTGGTAGATAGACCGCTTCCGCCCGTACAAAAAGTGCAAATAGGTCATACAAACATGATTTCTATACGAAATATTGACGTAAATAATTTTAAATATGAACTTCTTGCAAAATATGCGGGCGGCAGTGACAAAGAATTGCGCCAATCTCGTTCTGAGACCATTAATGAAGCCGTGGAGCAAACAGTCAGAAGAGTTCAAGGCGGAGAATTCTTGGTTAATGCTAAAATTTATCTTGTGCAAAATCTTTATTATGTCGTAGAAGGCGATGTTTGGGGCATCAAATCAGACACAAATTATCGCGGATTTAAGGTCGGTGACAGAGTGATTTGGGACGAAAAAGATGTCGGATTGTTTAGCGCTACAGTATCGCGCAAAGACGGCGTTATCAAATCATTAAAAGATGATAAAACCTGCCTGATACAGCAAAAAAATGGAGTTATTGTTGAAAAAAACTATGATGAAATAACAAAAATAGATTAAAAATCATAACGCGTTTTTCAACTTCTCCAGCCTTGCTATTCTGTTTTCTATGCTTGGATGCGTGGAAAACAGGCTCGCAAATGAGATGTTTTTGCCTGAAAAAGGATTGACTATAAACATGTGGGCGCTCTCTTGGGAGGCTTGGCGCATTGTGCCGCCTCTTGCGTAAGCATCAAGTTTCAAAAGCGCGCTTTGAAGCCATTCGGGATGCGCTGTTAGTCGCGCGGCTCCTTCGTCTGCCATATATTCGCGGCTGCGGCTGATTGACATTTGTATAATAGCCGCAGCTATCGGTAAAACTATCGCGATAGCTATCATAACAATCGGATTTTGCCTGTTGCGCCCCAATAATGCGCCGTATTGCAGGATATTTGCCGCTATGGCGATGGCTCCCGCTATAGTTGCCGCCATTGAGCCTATTAAAATATCATAATGCCTTACATGTGAAAGCTCATGAGCCATTACGCCTTCAATTTCTTCCTCGCTTAAAAGATTTAAAAGTCCTTCTGTCGCGCATACGGCGGCATTTGAACGGTTTCTGCCTGTGGCAAAGGCGTTGGGGACGGCTTCGGGAATGATGTAAACTTTGGGCATGGGTATATCGGCTTTTTTTGCCAGTCTTTCCACTATTTCGTAAAAACCTTTCGCGTTTTGCCTGTTTACTTCAACGGCGCGGTAATGCCTCAAGACCAATTTATCCGAAAAAAAGTAACTGAAAAAATTCACCGCCGCGCCTATCGCAAACGCTATAAGCATACCGCCGCCGCCGCCGACATATCCGCCGATAAATATCAAAAGCAGCATCAGTGCAGTCATAAAAAATACCGTTTTAAATATCTCCATCAATAACCCCCTCAGGCAAAAGAACGCCGTCTATACCGAGCTTTGCGGCTTTTTCTATTTCGTTTTCATTGTTGATTTTCAGCAGTATTTTGGCGTCAAACAGATAATTTTCAGCCAAATCCTGTATCTTTTTTGCCGCTTTTTTGCCGCTTACCGATATATATGACGCGCCCGCCGCATTTGCCAAAAGAGCCTCTTTGGCGATCTCGGTCTCCACTGCAAAATTTATGCCGTTTTTTTGACAGAATTTGATAAGGTTTTGTCCATTTTTGAATGCAAAAATAACAGCCAAATCCGAAGAAATATTTGCCGTTTTGTCAATATTTTTAATTTTGCAAAACGGCTTAAAATCAATGAGTTCATGTCCTATTATGATCATTTTTTCGCCTTTGCGCATGTTTGGGAACAGAAATATTGCCCCTCTTTTCTAACGGCTTCGCTCATTGCGACAAATGTTCCGCATGCCGCGCACTCTACCATTAACTCCTCATGCAATGAGTTTTTCTCTTCTTTTTGTCCTCTTTTTTTGCCGAAAAACAGAATATATGCGATATATATCAAAACGAGAATAAGTATAATTTTATACATCGCCGCCCAATCCTTTTATAAATATATATTTTCGCTTTTGCCTCGTAAAAATCTGCACATTTTTGAGATTTAAAATCTCCTCTTCCGCTCTTTGCCCTTTATAAAAAAGCATAATTGTATTTTTATCATAAAAACCTTTAGATAACTTTATCAGCAAAGCCGTATCGCACACAGCGCGCGAAGTTATAAGTTCTACCGTCTTTGCCGCATCCTCCTCAATCCTTTTGGTTTTTATATTCATGTTTGAAATATCAAGTTCGTTTTTTATCAGATGCAAAAATGCGCTTTTTTTGGCGGCAGGTTCGTACAGCGTGAAATGACATGAAGGCATGGCGGCGGCAAGAACAACAGCGGGAAATCCGCCGCCGCTTCCTATATCTATCGCCGTTTTGGGCGAGCTTTTTAAAAATTGTAGCGGATAGATGCTGTCGTAAATATTTTCGTCCGCGATCGCCGCATTTTTAATGCCTGTGATATTGTGCGTTTTGTTATACAAAAGCAGAAATTTGGTAAAAATTTGCATAGACTGCTCAAAAAATGGCGGCAAAGAAAAGTTCGTTATTTTATATTTTTGCATTAAATTTTACCTTTGCATGCAAGGTTTTTATCAAAACAAATGACCCATTTTCTCTTTTTTGACTTTTAAATATGAACTGTTTTTGGGATTTGCCTTCGTGATAATCGGAATCCTCTCCGCTATTTTCACGCTTTTTAAACTTACTATTTTCGCGGGATTGTTTGTCAAAAGCCTTATCGTTTTAAGTCCAAAATAGTTAAATATAAAGTCAACTACTTCATAAGTTCTTTCATCTGCTTTGAAGCCGAGCTTGTGGTTTGCCTCAACGGTATCAAATCCTTCGTCCTGCAAAGCGTAAGCGTTGATTTTGTTAAGAAGCCCGATATTGCGCCCTTCCTGCCTTAGATATACCACCATGCCGCCGTTTTTGTATATGAATTTCAGCGCACTCTCAAGCTGGTCGCGGCAATCACATTTTAAACTTCCGATAGCATCGCCCGTTAAACATTCGCTGTGAATTCTAACTGCGGGCGCATCTCCAAAAGGTTCTTTAAAAATAGTCAAATGCTCTTTTTCACCCTCTTTGAAAGCCTGTATCTTAAACTCTCCGAAGCGCGAAGGGAGATTTGCGATTTTGGAAATTTCTATATCCATATCCATGATTGTTTGCTCATTTTAAATAAATAAGTGAAAGTTTATCCAATTTTAGCAAACAATCTCTTTAAAATAAAAGAGCTATTTTGCGGCAAAATGAAAAAAATAGAAAAATTTCTCCATGTTTTAGCTTTTTATAGCATAAAACATTATATAATTACGCTTTTTAAAAGGACCGTTAGCTCAGATGGTAGAGCAGTTGACTCTTAATCAATTGGTCGTAGGTTCGACCCCTACACGGTCCACCATTAATCTTTTGAAATTTCACACATTTACACTTCCATGTATTTGGCTGGCAAGATAGTTTTTTAAGTTTACATTACGGTTATTTGGAGTAAAATAGTCTGATATTAGCTTTTTGCTGATAAATTTTATTACAGGAGGCTGAAAATGGCATGCTGCGGTTCCAAAAAAGAGACTAAAGCGACAAAACCTGCTGAAAAAGACAGCAAGAAAAAATCAAAATAGTTTGATTTAAGCAATAGCTGCGTTGAAAATATCGGCGCAGCTATTTTTTAATTTGCAAAAATTATATTAGAGATAACAATTTACGCGATACATGTGAAAAAACTTCGTTGATTTTTATGCTAAAATTTTTAATTAAAACTCGGCTTTGTAAAATTTAAATACAAAAATATGATTTTATCGGAGTTTAATTAATAATGGTGCGGTCGACGAGATTTGAACTCGTACACCCGAAGGCACTACCCCCTCAAGATAGCGTGTCTACCAATTTCACCACGACCGCAGAAATTAAAAAGGAGCTTTTTGGAGCTCCTTGTGATTATTATAAAAACGGATTTGCAAAAAGCAAAACAAGCGCGATAACAAGCGTATAGATAACCTGCGCTTCAACCATCGCAAGAGCGATAAACATCGTTCCCATGAGTTTGCCGCCAAGTCCCGGATTTCTCGCAGTTCCCGCTATCGTAGCAGCTGCCGTATTTCCCATACCGATAGCGCCTCCAAGAGCGGCGATACCCAAACCAACGCATGCCGCAAGGACAGAGAATGATTTTAGCGTTTCATTAAGAACCGCAACCTCTTCAACTACTTCTGCGCCCTGCTCCTGTCCGAAAGCAGCCGCAATACATACAACCAAAAGAAAAAGAATCTTTTTCATAAGTTCTCCTTAAAATTTTTCGCAAAGTCCGTTCGGTTTGCGTATCCCTACTTACCACTTTGCAAGGCGTAATTATAGCTTTACGGAGGTTAAATTCGCTTTAATCAAGCTTACTCTCCAAGCCCAACTCTATTTTAGGTCCTTTTTGGAACAGTACTTTTACTTTAACTTTATCGCCGACATTTATTATATCGGTTACTTTCTCCACTCTGCCCTCGGCAAGTTTTGATATGTGCAAAAGTCCGTCAATATCGCCAGGAAGTCCTATAAACGCGCCGAAATCAGCTACTCTTTTCACAACGCCTTCAATAACGGCGCCTTTTTCAAACTCTACTATTTTAGCATTGCGGTCTCTATCGCCGCCGCGTCTGTCAAATCCTCGTCCGCTGCCCGCATTTTTGACGATATCCAAAATATGCTGTTTTGCCGCATCAACTTGCTTTCTATTGATGCCCGAGAGTTTTACTTCGCCGTTATCGCGATTCAAGTCTATAGAAACAGAGTATTTTTCTATAATCTCTTTTATCGTTTTTCCGCCTTGCCCGATAATATCTACCATTTTGCTGTTATCTACGCTGAAAAGTTCAAATTTTGGCAAAATCTCTTCATTAATGACTATCTTTGAGGCTGCATCTTCCATTAAGTTTAATATATATTCTCTTCCCTCTTTTGCCTGATATAAAGCTTCTTTTAAAATTTCAGGCGCAATGCCGCCAAGCTTTATATCCATCTGCAAAGCCGTTATTCCATCTTTTGTTCCAGCCACTTTAAAATCCATATCGCCGTCATGGTCTTCAAGCCCCATGATATCGGTCAATATCGCATAATCTCCATCTTCAAAAACAAGTCCCATGGCAACGCCTGCGACAAGCTTTTTCGTTTCAACGCCCGCCGC
Source organism: Campylobacteraceae bacterium (assembly GCA_031284315.1). GTDB lineage: Bacteria > Campylobacterota > Campylobacteria > Campylobacterales > Campylobacteraceae > JAIRKW01. The sequence goes on along the minus strand of JAITAB010000047.1, from coordinate 38,969 downwards.
TCTTAACGCCAATGCGCCGCCGCACACAGTAGCCATAGACGACGAACCGTTTGACTCCAATATCTCTGAAACCATTCTTATAGTATATAAACTGTTTTTATTAATAGTCGGTTCAATCGCTCTTTTGGCAAGATTGCCATGACCCAACTCTCTTCGCCCCGGAGACCTCAACGGACTTGCTTCGCCTACCGAAAATCCCGGAAAATTGTAATTTACCATAAATTTATCCGTATTCGGCGTTTTTTCAGTCAAAAGGTCGTATGTCTGCGCATCTTGGTCGCTGCCCAAAGTAGCTATCGCCAAAGCCTGCGTTTGACCTCTGCTAAAAAGGCATGAGCCGTGAGTATTCGGAAGTATGTTTGTAGCTATGGATATAGGTCTTATATCTTTAAGCCCCCGTCCGTCCGCTCTTGTTTTGCCCTTTACTATCATCTCTCTTACGACATTGTGTTTAAAAGCTTCAAGCGCGTTTTTGACTACGCTTTTATCCCACTCTTTGTCGGCATTCTCCTGCATGATTAATTCAAGCGCTTTTTTAAGTTCAAGTGCGCGTTCGGATTTTGCCATTTGAGTAAGGGCGCTATAAACATTCGGCTTGTAATTTTCTTTTATGTATTGATAAATCTCTTCATTCAAAACAGACGCTTTATATTCAAGCTCGGCATCGGCTTTTTTTATCGGAGTGAAAACCTGCTCATACAGATTTGAAGCGTCGGAGATCTTTTCAGCGGCAAAATTTATCGCGTCCACCATCTCCTCTTCACCCATTTCATTTACAAAATGCTCGTTATCTTTTAAGGAAGATACCGCTCTCATCTCTATCATTAAAAGTTCATCTTTTGTGCCCGCGACATACAAATCAAGCGTACCATTTTTAAGTTCGGAATTTTTAGGATTTACGACCAATTCGCCGTTTATTTTTCCTATTCTTACGCCGCTTACGCATTTATTTACGGGAATATCCGAAAGATACAAAGCCGCCGAAGCCGCATTTAGCGCAGTTACCTGCAAATCCACTTCATTATCGCAGCTCAAAACAAAAACGACTATCTGCGTAGGATACGCGTAGCCTTTCGGGAAAAGCGGTCTTAAGCTTCTGTCTATAATCCTTGAAGTAAGCGTCTCAAAATCGCCCGGCTTTGTCTCTCTTTTGATATATCCGCCCGGAATCTTCCCCGAAGCGTAACTTTTCTCTATATAATTAACCGTTAAAGGCAAAAAATCCTCTTCCGCCGCCGTGTCGTCCCTTGCTACCGTAGCCAGAACAACTGTATTTTTTACTCTTAAAAGAGCTGCTCCTGCGGCATGTTTTGCAACGCTGCCGATATCGTAAATCTCCTCTTGATTGTTAATTTCAATCCTGTATTCCATTTATTCTTCTCCTTGTGACTTTTGAAACGATATGTAATGTTTGCTGGATTCTAAAATATCTAAAATCTCTTCGCAATTTAAATCTTCCTCTTTGCTCTTATAATAAAAATCCGTATTTACAAAGTTTGCTATACGGCTCAGGCAAAAAAGCCCGTCCACTTCGCTCTCTAACATCGCGGCTGTATTTTGCGCGATAACGGGCGCGGCGAAAGAGGCTGATTTAGCCTTTTCGGATATAGCCGTTTTCATGGACGCAAGCGCTCTCATGCCGCTTTCGCAGCCTATGTCCAATAATAAAACGCTCTTTCCCTTCAGCTCCGCCAAAGAGGCTCCTTTTCTGTACTTGTATATCTTTTTTAAAATATTTTCTTCATATTTTCTTTTGGCTTCGCCGTAAACATAGTCCAATTTTATACCGAAAGAATCAATAAGCGCCGTTTGCATGACTATCTCTTCGCTTTCGCTCACTACGCCTATGATGCACTCGGGATTGTTCGGCGCAAAAAGAGGTTCGCTGAACATAATGTCAAAAGATAAGCCGGTATTGTTTGACATAAAATTTGCCATCGGAACAGACGCAAGCGATAATGCCATCAATACCCAGTCCTCATCTTCCATTTGATGAACGGGCAATATCTCCAAAAGTTTCGCCGCCGCCTCTTCATAAGACGCAAACATGTATCCTTCGCTCATTATCCTCTCTTACAAATCTTTTGAACTCTCAGCCAAAGAGTACTCATACTTTATGCCGCCCAAAGGATAAAGATTGAAAAGCAGATAAATGCCTCTCTTGCCGACAGAACTCGCTTTGCCGGCACTTGTCAGTTTCGGCGCTATATCCTCTTTATATACAATCCTGTAATCCCAGCAGTTTTTACTCTGCGCAAAACCGATATTCCACGCTTTCGTAAAACTTTCGCCAATATCATACTGAATTTCTCCAAAAATAGAGCTGTTTTTAAAAATTCTGCTATTTATACTGAACGCTATGTAGTTATTATCCTCATTTTCGTTATAAGTGTGCGAAAGATAAAAATCAGCCGCGCGGTTTTCATACGATAGATAACTGAGCGATTTTACAATTTCGCCGTTTTTATGTGAATATTGCAACTCATTTGAAAGCGACAAAAAAGATGTGATGTCCAAATCTATTCTATTTTCAAGCGGAGCGTATTTATAATCGTAATTTTCAAAATAATATGGCTGCCGCATCGCATGAGAGAGTATTTTTCTGCCGCCGCTGTCGTAAAAATACTGCTTAAAATTAAACAATATCTGTTCGGCTTCCGTGTTTATAGGCACAAATTCGTCTCTGTCAAGATACCCTTTTTTCTTTTCAAAACTTGGGATAATATACTCCGCGCCAAAGTAGATTTTGTGAAAAAAACCATCGTATGCCTTTGCCAAATCCGTATAGGCAGACAGCGCGTGATAATTTCTGAAATACTGCCCGTAATTGTCCCCAACAGATATGCCCTCATAATTTACGCGCATAAGATAAATATTTTCCGAAATGCCAAAACGCAGCATATCGTCAAACATTTGCCAATACATAGTTACGGGCAGTTGAAACTCAAACTGCTGCGCTTCAAGACCAGTTTTTCTGTAATAATTATGGTATTGCGCATCAATGGAATATTGAAAATTATTCGCAAAAACAGAGTCCGAAAATTTATGATATTGAAATGTCGGAATCTCCTGCAAAGTGTAATCGTTACTGCTCTGATCGGTATCTATGAAGTATTTTGAGTACACGCCCATGTAGTTGTTTTCATCGCGTAAAAAATAGTTAAGCCTTGACGTTATGAGTCTGTCAAAATTATTTGAACCGCTCTCCTGCAAATTCAGGTAATCTATATCGTTCAGGTATTTCAAATCAAGCATCAACCCGTCTTCCGTGCTATTGCCTAAAAACGCCGATATCAGAGCGCTTCTATCATAAGTAAAGCTGTATCCGTAATGTTTGCCGTTTTTCAAGTCTTCCGCTTGTGCATAAGCGTTTTTCTCCTTAAAAATGCCCGCCGTAAAGCGTCCGTTTGAGTAAGGCGAATCCGCAAAACGAAACACGCCGTAAAATCCATGCCCTCTATCCAGCCTCGCCTGCGGGTCAATCTCCAAATCCCACTCGTCATGAGGCGCGATATAAAAAGGCTGTTTATAAAAAAATCCTTCGTCTTTTTCGTAACCCATTTCGGGACGCAGCAGTCCCGTACGCCTTGTATCGTCAGTCGGAAACGCAAAGTAAGGCAGATAAAATACAGGCACATCGCCCGCGTAAAAAAGCGCGTTATAAAGATGCAAAAAACTGCTTTGTTTGTTGAGTTCGCCGCTTGTAAAAGTGATTTTCCAATCAGGCTCTTCCACATCGCAGCTTGAAACAACGGCTTTATTGGCAAGGTACGATTCGCTCGTTGCCGATACATTGCCGCAGTTTACCCAAAGTTTGCTTCCTTGATTGAAAAGGAAAAAATTTGAAAAATTGCCGTTCTCTTTTTCCAGATTGATAAACAGATAATCGCTTCTTGCAGCTTCGTCCGAATCGCGGAACATGCTGATATTTCCGAACAGTTCCAAATCTTTTGTTTCAGTGTCAAAACGCGCTTTTTCAGCCGTTATCAAATACCGCTCAGAACTTACAACTACGCCGCTGTCTGCAAAAATCGTACCGTTTTCATCCCGCATGTTTTTGGCTAAAAACTCCACATTTTGCACTTCGGCTGTCAAAAAAATCGGCATGCATAACAAAAATAGACAAATTTTACGCATTTACCACCAGTGTTCTTGCGCCGATATCTTCCCATGTCTGTTTTTTAAAGCCGTTTAACGCCCACAAAAAGCCGATGAAAAAAACAGCTTCGCTTAAAATGCGCATGTTTGCTCTGATAAGCGATAAAAAAATATTCGGATTTTGCCCGTCAATCATAGAAATAATGCGTATTTTCATGAGCGTTTTACCGACCGTTGCGCCGTATAATCGCACAAAAAAGGTTTGATAGATAATCTTCATCAATACAATGTACGGCGCCAAATACTCCACTAACGCCGATAGGGCTTCTTCGCTTGAGGAAGCGGCTTCAAGCATACCGTAAAAGGCGAAAAACATAAAACACGCTATGATAAATTCGTCTATCGCATGCGCAATTACGCGCTTATAGAGAGGTGAGAGCGTAATATTTTCGCTTTTAAATTTTTCAACTAACTCTTCTTCTGTCATTTCAGCGCCTGATATGCGATATCGTTTCTAAATTTTGCTCCCTCAAAAGAGATGTTTTTTGTCAAATCATACGCCCTGTTGCGCGCTTCTTTGATACTTTTTCCTATACCCACGCAGACAAGAACGCGCCCGCCGTTTGCGTAAATGACGCCCTCTTTTTTTGTAACTCCCGCATACGCCGCATACGAATCGGCGCTGTTTTTAACATTTGAAATTATCGGTTTTGGCTCTGAATTTTTATATGGATAATCTTTGCTCGCGACTACCACGCCTACGGCAAATTCGTCTTTAAACTCCAAATCAAGCTCATTTAGCCGCCCAATCGCCGCTTTGTAAAACAGCTCTTTTGCCGATGTTTTCAAAAGCGGCATCAAAACTTCGCATTCGGGGTCTCCGAATCTTACGTTATATTCAAGCACATAAAGTTTTTTATTTACTATCATGGCGCCGATAAAAAGCGTTCCCGTATAAGGCGCGCCTTCTTCTTTCATACCTTTCAAAGTGGGCTTTATGACAAACTCTTCTGCCTGCGCGTAAATATCGTCATTTGCCAAAGGAGTCGGAGCATACGCGCCCATGCCGCCGGTATTTGGACCTTCGTCATTATCTAAAAGCCGTTTGTGATCCTGCGCGGCGGGAAGTATTTTATAGTTTTCTCCGTCGCACACGGCAAAAATAGAAAGCTCGTATCCGTCCAAAAATTCTTCTACGACTATATTTTTACCTGCATTTCCAAAACTCTCGCCGCTTAACATATCTTTCGCGCTTTGCTTTGCTTCGTCCTTGCTTTTTGCTATTATCACGCCCTTGCCGGCGCAAAGTCCGTCCGCTTTAACGACTATCGGCGCGCTCAATGTATCTATAAATTCGTATGCTTTTTTTATGGAATTTGTCTGTATGTATTTTGCGGTGGGGATATTGTGGCGGGATAAAAAATCCTTCATGAAAGCCTTTGATCCTTCTAACTTTGCGGCTTCTTTTGAAACTCCGAAAATCGCCAGCCCATGCTTTCTAAATATATCCGTTATACCTTCTACCAAAGGAGCTTCTGGACCTACGATGGTCAAACCTATACCCTCTTTTTTTACAAATTCGGCAAGCTTTTCAAAGTCTTTGATGTCCATGTTAGTGCCAAGTTCGTCTGTAGCGCCGTTTCCTGGAGCAAAATACAACCCCTCCACGCTTTTATCGCGTTTGAGGGCAAGCGCGATAGCGTATTCTCTGCCGCCGCCGCCTACTATTAAAATCTTCATTGCTTCTCCAAATAGAAAAACAGCAATAATACAAACGCCCAAACGCCTGTATTATTGCTGTCTGATAAATTTAACCCAAGCGGGCGTTCCGCGCTATGTATTGGCCCTAAAAAAGCCAACGATGCAGAAATGATAAAACTTTCAGGCTGCGGCGTCTTGCCTGTCAAACAGACTCAAACGACGCTGCGGACACACCGGTTTTATACGCTTTCCGCCAAATCTTAGTGTTGGACCTCATTTAAACGGTTGTCGCTCCGCCCAGGCTAAGTTTAATAATTATAGGCTAACTTTGCTTAATCTTTTAGCAAACTCCACGCACGCATCAATGCTCTGTTTGGGCGCGATGAGAGGTTTTATACTATCATCAAACGCGGCGGCGGTTCTCTTTCCTATCGCTATAGCCGTCAAATCCTCTCTCCATGCGGCGCATTCAAAAAAGCGCTTTACGCCAAAAGGCGAAGTAAAGATAAATATCGCGCCCTTTGGTATGTCAAATTTTTCGCATGGCTTGCACACGCTCTCATAAACTATAATTTCTTCCACATGAACGCCTCTTGATGTCAATATGCCGCCAACATCGGAAGATATGATTTTCGCGCGTGCAAAAAGGACAAGTTTGCCTGCAAGTTTTTGCGCTGTTTGGACGGCAAATTCATCTGCGTATGAGACTTTTGCCTCATACGCCAAATTTCCTCCAAGTTTTTTTATAGCCCCGCTTGTCCCTTCGCCGATAGAATACGCGGGCAGATTTTTCCACTCTTTATAGACCCTGTCCAAACCCAAAACACCGTTTTTTGAAGTAAATATAAGCGCGTCATAATTTTTCGGAGTAAATTTTGGTTTTAGATACCTTATCTCAAATACGACTATATTTTTAACGCCCTCATATTTCGCGTCATTCAACAGATAAATCTCCCGCATACTGCCCTCTAAAATGAAATGCTCAATTATAACAAGAATTATGAAAAATATACCATAGCAGGCAGACTACAAAAATTCAAATATTAAAACAAGAAATCAAACTCTGTGTTTCACTTTGCAAATATCTTAATCAATATGAAAATATACGATATTAAATATTTTGATTAATTTTGCGCTTAATTTTTGATATAATATATACTATTTGCTTTTTATGAGCAATAAACTCAACTAAAAGGGGGCTGTGATGAAAACTCTATCAAAACTTTCAGCATTGTTTATTTTCAGTGTTGTTATTCTTACAGGCTGCGGAGGAAGCGGAGGCGGCGAAACCTCAACTCTACCGCCCCAAACGCCGTCTATAACCGAACAGCCAAAAGGCGCGTCATATAATCAAAACGATCCGACAACCCCTTTAAGCGTTACTGCAACGGTAAGCGGCGGCGGGAGTTTGTCTTATCAGTGGTATCAAAGCAATGCTAACGGCAAAGACGGATGGACGGCGATAGACGGCGCGATCGCTTCAACATACGACCCGCCGACGAGCGCGCCCGAAACGGCTTATTACTATGTTGAGGTCGCCAACGCTAAAAACGGCGCGATCGCGAAGGCAAGAAGCGGGATAGCCGCCGTTTATGTCGGAACTATCCCTGCCGATTTTATTTTAATTACCACGGCGGAACAATTGTATAGCGTCAGAAGCGCTCTTTCGGGAAAATATATATTGGGAAACGATATATCGCTCTCTTCATACGGCGGCGGATGGGAACCGATAGGATCTCAATCTGCCCCTTTCACGGGAACGCTGGATGGAAACGGATTTAAGATAACTGAACTTTATGTAAATAATCAACTATATGCGGGTCTGTTCGGCTACGCATCCGGCGCCCTAATAAAAAACCTTGGCGTTGAAATTTCAGAGCAAGGCGTAAATGGGAAAGAGTACGCCGGCGGCATCGCGGGAGCTATAGACGGCGGCGTTATTATCGGCTGTAGTTCGGTCGGCAATATTTCGGCGATTGGCAATGGCGTCGGCGTCCGCGCAGGCGGTATAGCGGGGCTTGCAAGCGGCGCTAATATAAGCAAGAGTTATTCGGCGGGCGGCATATTCGGTAGCGGAAAATCTGCCCTTTATGGCTCCTATGTTGGCGGTATAGCGGGGTTTTTACAAAACGACGGCAATATAAGTATAAGTTATTCGACGGCAGATGTGAGCGTAAGCAATGGTTATGCGGCGGGCGGCGTCGTTGGAGTTGTTCATAGAAATAGCGCGATAACCGACAGCTATTCTACCGGAAATATTTCAGGCTTCAATTCCAGCGTTATAGGCGGTATAGCGGGAGCGAGCACAAGTGGCATGATTGATAACAGTTATTCAACAGGAAATCTAACGGCAGTTACAGGAGGCTATGGCGGCGGCGGCATCGTCGCATTTGGTTCTGGTGGTTATATAACTGATTGCGCCGCCGCAAACTATGTTATTTCCTCTGGAAACCGCATAATTGCCCTTACAGATTATGATAGAGACGATTTCTTTCCTGTCATAACCAATAATTTCGCCAACTCCGCCATGTTAGTAAATGGAGCGGTCGTCGGCGACGGCGAGTATAGCGGCACGGGCAAAACGCTTGAAGAGCTTCAAACGCGCTCGACTTACGAAAATGAAAAGGCGCAAGGCGGGCTTGGGTGGAAATTTGGAAGCGACGACGAAAATCCATGGAAAATGCCCTTAGACGGAGGCTTCCCGATATTATATTGGCAGGAATAATAAAACTAAAATTATATAATAAGCGCGTTAAAATCAATTTTATTTAACGCGCTTATATTTCGCATCATTTAACAGATAAATCTCCCGCATACTGCCCTCTAAAATAAAATGGCTAATTATAACAAGATTATGCAAAATATATTTATGCACTGCAAATATAAAACTTTATCTTTATTTCATTAATTATAGATAACCTACTTTTCTTTCTATTTTTCGTTATAATTACACCCAACAAATTTAGAACAAATATTTAAATTTCTGGAGCAAAACATGGCGGTTAAAAAAAACGAACTTTATTCAAGTCTCTTGACAGCTTGCACAAAGAGCAGTTTACTCGCCAAGTTAAACTGAATAGCGAACTAAAAAACTAAAATAAAAATTGGAGGAACTAAAATATGTCTTTTAAGATAAAAAAAATGGTTTTGCATAATCGTGCTCCATTTGAACATGTTGAGCTTAATTTTGATAACAAGGGGATAACTATACTCAGCGCTCTTAACGGTGGTGGAAAGACCACTATATTATCTCATATTGCTGACGCTTGGTATGAAATTGTTCGTTTATCATTTCCGAATGAATTTGAAGGCAAAGAGAATCAATATTACCGCTTCTCATCCAACATGTTCAATATGAATAATAGCAAGCCTTCTTTCGTCAGTATTCAATTTATGCATAACGATAAAATAATTGAATATCTCGACTTGCGTGGAATTGATAGCAAAGAAAAGTATGAACAACTTTTTTCTGGCGCATATACATATACAATCAAATATGATCAAATCAAACGCTCATTAGAACAAAAAAATAACATAAAATATTTATCAGAGCGAGATACAAAAGTGCTTGCACAAATTTTTCAAAAAAACATCGTAACATTCTTTCCTGCCTACAGGCATGAACAACCAGGGTATCTAAATGACCCCTATAAAATCAAGCTTGATTACGACTTGACATCAAAATTTATTGGCTACTTAGAGAATCCAATCGAAGTGATAACGGATTTGCCACGTCTGGCAAATTGGCTAATGGATGTAATATTAGACACAATTTTACAAAAAGACAACCCTATACAGATACTATTTCAGAATATAAATACAGTCTTCTTCACAGTACTTTCGAGCAAGTCCAATAAACCACTCTCGCTCGGTATCGGACAAAGAAATGCGGGAGCCACTCGTATTCAAGTGGGCGAAAGAGACGCAAATGGAAAATGGGCTAAAACAGTATATCCCTCCATCTTCAATATGTCATCAGGCGAAAATGCTCTAATTTGCCTATTTTGTGAACTTGTGCGCCAATTCGACAGAATACGCCCAAATTCTCCTGCCCAACTTGCAACAGGGTTAGTTCTAATTGATGAGATAGACAAACATCTGCATATTCGAATGCAAAAAGATGTATTGCCAACACTCATGGAGCTTTTTCCTAATGTACAGTTCATTATCAGTTCACATTCACCTTTTGTTGCGATGGGATTGGAAGGAAATGCAGCTACCAATACTCGCACTAAAATAATCGATTTAGATTCACAAGGCATGGTAACAGATTTATCTATAACACGCGTGTTTACTGAGGGTTATGAAGCTATGGTTGAGAGAAATGAGCAATATAAAGAAATGTATAACACAATAAAGGCAAAGTCTGATTCTCTCAAACTGCAAATCGTTTCCGAAGGAAATAATGTGGAGCATATAAAGAGAGCAATGGAACTGATAGATGGTTCTATATTAGACAGAATTGATTTTTGTTTTAGCGATAAGACAGGATGGCAACAACTAAAAACAGCTTACGAAGCGATTTCTACTTCAAACCCACAGGCAAAATACTTGTTTGTTTTTGATTGCGATTGTGGGGGTTCAATCAATCAGTTGGTAGAGAATGGTAAATTTTTCCGATTTGTATTCTCAAAAAACGACTGCAACGAAAAAGTCAAAAAAGGTATTGAAAATCTTTATCCATCAGAAATGTTTATTGATAAATACTATTCGTCAAACGAGCAAAGCGATGACTATGGAGCAAAAAAAATAATTCAAGAATTCGACAAAAGAGCTTTTCTTGATACAGTGAAAACCGACACCAATGTTAATCATTTTACGAATTTTAGACCTTTGATTGATAAGATAAATGAAATTTTAAGCAAATAGTAACAAGGAAAGTTTCTGATATGAAAAAATGAAATTTGAAACCTAGAACATTGCTAGCCAAAAACCTTTATTAAGAGACAGCAACCTTGACAAAGAAAGCTACTATACAAAGTAAAATGATATATTGACTGTCATACAATACAGACAATGACTTCGTACATCGCGACATTTTGCGCAAACCAAAGAGAGGTTGCAATCAGGCGTCGATTTTGGTACAAATCCAGCCATCTACGGCATAAGTAAAACGCTTGGTGAGCTGCAAACGCTCTTCTGTATGCAAGCAACACAGCAAACAGCGGGCTTGGCTGGACATTCGGAAGCGACAACGAGAATCCGTGAAAAATGCTTTCAATCTAAGGTTTCCCGATATTATATTGGCAGGAATAATAAAACCAAAATTACATAATAAGCGCGTTAAAATCAATTTTATTTAACGCGCTTATTGCTTTTGCAAAATACGAAAATTTACTCCCACTCAATAGTTGCGGGCGGTTTGTTGGAAATGTCGTACACTACGCGGTTTATGCCTTCTACTTCGTTTATGATTCTTGTGCTCATGCGCTCTAAAAGTTCATGAGGCAGATCGGCAAAACTTGCCGTCATTCCGTCCATGCTCTCTACTATCCTTATGCACACGGTATTGTCGTATGTTCTGTTATCACCCATGACGCCGACGCTTTTTATATTTAAAAGCACGCAAAAGCTTTGCCATGTCTTATCATAATATCCGCTTGCTTTAAGCTCTTCTTGCATGATAACATCAGCTTGCCTTAAAAGTTTCAAATCCTCATTTGTTACCTCTCCCATTATCCTTATGGCAAGTCCGGGTCCGGGAAACGGATGGCGCATTATCATATCTTTGGGGATTCCAAGCTCAATGCCCAAAGCGCGCACTTCGTCTTTGAAAAGCTCTCTTAAAGGTTCTATAAGCGTAAATTTCATCCAATCCGGAAGCCCGCCGACATTGTGGTGGGATTTGATAGTTTTAGAAGGTCCTTTGACAGAAACGGACTCAATAACATCCGGATAAAGAGTGCCTTGCGCCAAAAACGCTATGTCATCGTGCTTTTTAGCCTCTTTTTCAAAAACTTCTATAAAAGTATGCCCTATAATCTTTCGCTTTTGTTCGGGGTCAATTACGCCTTTTAAGCGCGACAGATATATATCGCCCGCGTCAATCGTGATAAGAGGGATTTTGAGATTTACCTTAAACATATTTTCCACCTGTTCCCTCTCATTCGCCCTCAAAAGCCCCGTATCCACAAAAATCGGCACAAGCCGTTCGCCTATGGCTTCATGCAAAAGCGCAGCCGCCACAGAACTGTCAACGCCGCCGCTTACGGCGCAAAGAACCTTTTTGCCTTGCGTGATATTTTGGATTTTTGCTATCTGCTCTTTCGCAAACGATCCCATATTCCATGTAGTCTCGCAGCCGCAAATCTCTTTTGCAAAATTTCTCAAAACTTTCGCGCCCTGTTTTGAGTGCGTAACTTCGGGATGAAATTGCAGCGCGTAAATCTTTTTTTCCACATTTGCTATCGCCGCATGCGTGGAATTGTCGCTTGAAGCGATACTTACAAAACCTTCGGGCAGTTTTTCCACTCTATCCGCATGGCTCATCCAATATATGCTGTCGTTTTGCGTATTTTTAAATATCAAACACTCGTCTTCATAATGCACGCTTGCTTTGCCGTATTCATGGCGGTTAGCCGCGCTGACTTCTCCGCCGAAATGGTGCGCGATAAGCTGCATACCGTAGCAAATCCCAAGTATCGGAAGCCCTAATTCGTAAACGGCGCCGCTGATTTTATAAGCCTCTTTCGCATAAACGGAAGCCGGACCGCCTGAGAGTATAATTCCCTTAGGATTTTTAGCTCTGATATTTTCAACGCTCTCGTTGTAGGGAACTATTTCGCAATACACTTTCTCTTCGCGCATGCGCCTTGCGATTAACTGCGTATATTGCGAACCAAAATCCAAAATAACAATGGGGACATTTTTCATGAAATCTCTCTTTGTGGTGATATTAAGTCGTCTGACAAATCCTGTTTTGCGTTGTTTTCAAAAACGGCGGCGGTATATTTCGGGTCGCCTTTATACCCGCAGCCCGAAACGAATAAAAATATAAATGCTATAATTAGCAGATGAAACATATAAGCTTTACAATTTCTCATATAAAACAGCAACCTTTGTTCAAAAAAATGGAGCAGACAGCCTCTCACAGGAAGCTTTTAACTCTTTTGCCGCCAAGATACCAAAGCATGGTAAAGTTTATGTATAACAAAAACAACACGCTGTTTTTCGTACTTAAACATCCCGCCTTCAAAACGGAGTTTAATTATAAGACGACATTAATAAAAGGTCTATTAAAAAAGCTTGTCAAACTCGACGAAAGCTGCAAATGTATAGATGCAGAAGAGTTGAAATTTTTCGTTACCAACAAGATGGAGCAGGATGCCGCCGTTGAAATAAAAAGCGAATATATTTACGAAGAGCGTTCAAACGGGGATTTTGTCAATAAAGCTTGTAACAAAAAACTAAATCTGCTGTTTGAAGAGATAAGAGAGATAATTAAAAAAAATGGATAGCCTATTGCATGAGAGGATAAAAACGCTTCCTGACCATGCGGGAATTTATCAATATTTTGACGCTAACAATAAGCTTTTATATATAGGCAAAGCCAAATCGCTAAAAAAGCGCGTAAAGAGTTATTTTCGCTTTGGCGAAGGATTGTGTCCGTCTCCCAATTTAAGCCCCAGAATATACAAAATGATAAGCGAAACGGCAAAGCTTGAGTATCTTTTGGTGGAGAGCGAACATGACGCGCTTATTTTGGAAAATTCACTCATAAAACAGTTGAAGCCAAAATATAATATCCTGCTAAGAGACGATAAAACATATCCGTATATTTACATAGACTTAGCGCAGGAATTTGCACGATTTGAGACGACGAGAAAGCTTGTAAAAGGCTCTCATGTGAAGTATTTTGGGCCGTTTAGCTCTTCGCACAAGGCTATTTTGGAGGCTTTGTATCTGCTCTTTCCGCTTGTGCAAAAAAGAGGCTGCTTAAGAGATAAAAAGGCGTGTTTGTTTTATCAAATCGGCAGATGTTCGGCGCCATGCGAAGCGAGGATTTCCAAAGACGAATACGCCAATATCATACAAAGCGCGATAGAGCTTATAAATGATAAAAAACAGATGATAAAACGCCTTCATGACAAAATGCTTCAAGCCTCAGAAACGCTAAATTACGAGGAAGCGTCAAGGCTGCGCGACATGCAAACAGCCATAAAAAACAGCATGCATATAAGCCAAATTGATTTGGCGAAACTTGAAGATTTTGATATTTTCGCCGTTTATATTGAAGACAAGAGCGCCTGCGCTTTGAGACTTTTCATAAGAGAGGGCAGAGTTACTTCGTCAACGCATACGATTTTGCGCTCCATGGAAGGCTTTGACAAAGAAGAGCTTTACGAGCGGCTTTTGTTTGAATACTACACGCCCGACATTCCTTTTCTTGCGAAAAATATTTTAATCGCCGACGAACTTGAAAACAGCGAGATAATCGCACATGCGTTAAAAGAGCGGTGCGGGCATAATTTTAGCATTCAAAGCCCGAAAATAGGCGACAAAAAATCGCTTTGCAATTTAGCGGTGAAAAATGCCAAAGAGTTGCTTTTGCTTGACAAAAACGAAACCAAAATCACGCTTTTTGAATCGCTGCAAAACCTGCTTGAGCTTGACAATGCGCCCTTTACGATTGAAGTTTTTGACAATTCGCATCTCATGGGCGAAGCGAGCGTAGGAGCGATGATAACAAGCAAAAACGGCAAATTTGTAAAATCAAACTACCGTCATTATCATTTGCACAATAAAGACGAATATTCGCAGATGAGAGAGCTTTTGAGCGAACGCGCGAAAAGATTTGATAAAGAGCCGCCGCCTGATTTGTGGCTTATAGACGGCGGAGAAGCTTTGCGAAGTTTGGCTGAAGATATTTTGCAAAGCATGGGCGCAAATGTGGACGCGGCGGCGATAGCAAAAGAGAAGATAGACGCCAAGGCGCACAGAGCAAAAGGGAATGCCAATGATATTTTATATACGAAAAAAGGGAAGCTTGTTTTAAGTCCGCATGACGAAAGGCTGCAATTTTTGCAAAGACTTAGAGACGAAGCGCACCGCTTTGCCATTTCGTTTCACAGAAAAACAAGACAGAAAAGAGCAGGCAATAATTCCGCTTTAAAAGCGGCGGGGCTTAACGACGCCGTTATAAAAAAACTGATTGATTATTTCGGCGCTTATGAAGCGGTAAGAAATGCAGATGAAAAAACGCTAAACGAATTGTTTCCGAAACGCATGGCAAAGAAAATCCTTTCCGCGATAAAAACGGAGTAGTTTGCAATTAATGTTATAATTTTCGCAAAGGTTACGCATGAATATAGAAGGAAAAATAAAAGGCGTCAAATATAAAGCATTGTTGCTTTGCGGTTTGGACGAGATAGATATTAATGATTTTAATGTCAATAATATTCAATCCGCATCATTACTGAAAGACGCCCGCCATACATTTGCCGTTTCAAAATGGATTTCTCCCAAACGCACAAGATCATATCCGTTTGAGCGAGTATATAATTTAAATGAATTAAAAACTAATTTTCAGCAAATAGCCAAAATAGCTGCAAATGCGTACAATACGATAGAGCAAACGATTGGCGTAAAACTACATAATACTAAAGGTTTAGAAAATTTTGTTAGAAAAATAGAAAAGGAAAGTACTGAATTTATCAAATTTTCAAGAGACAAAGCAAAAAATGCGCAAAATAGAGAATTTATGACTATTCAACCAAAAGAGAGTCTTTCTACGCTAACAAAAGCAAAAATTACAATAAAAAATTATCTTGGCGGCGAATACTTTTTGACAGTTGATGAGATTCTTTTGGAAAACAATATAATATATTTGATAGAAAAAAAGCATAGTAAAAATCTACTAAGTATAGGCGACATAAAAGACGGCTTATTAAAAATGATTTTATACAGTAACCTTACAGAAGTTAGTATTAATGGGAAAGAAGCTGTAAGTAAGCCTGTACTGCATTTGACATCAACAAAACTCAAAGGGGAAACAGCATCAACAGAAGCTAAAAACGATATAGATATTTTTTTTAAAATTAATAATTTTTCTGTTTTGCAGACACAAATTATAAAAACAATTTTTGAAGAAGCAAAACAAAATAATTTTATAATTAAAATCGGATTTTCAAAATGATTAAAAGCCCGTTAAGATACCCCGGCGGCAAAAGCAGAGCCGTTGATTTGATAGCGTCTTTGCTTCCCTTTTTTGATGAATACAGAGAGCCTTTTTTAGGCGGCGGTTCTGTTTTTATCAACACAAAACAGCGTTTTTCGGATAAGGTATTTTGGATAAATGACATTTATTGCGAACTCTATAAATTTTGGGAAATATCACAAAAAGATATAAACTCTTTGGCGGATAAAATTTATGAATGGAGAGGGCATTTTAAGCAGGGAAAAGAGCTGTATAAATTTTTAAATGCAAACATGGCGCGTTTTAATGAGATTGAGCAAGCCGCCGCATTTTTTATATACAATAGAATTACATTTTCGGGCACAACATTAAGCGGCGGATACAGCGAAGCTGCATTTTTTGGCAGATTTACTGAAAATAGCATTCAAAAACTTTACAATTTTTCAAAAATAATTCAAGATGCGTCCATTACAAATTTGGATTATGAAGAGCTTGTCATGAGGGAAGGGAGTAATGTTTTTATATTTCTTGATCCTCCATATTATTCTGCTAAAAAATCTGCTCTTTACGGTAAAAATGGAAATTTGCATAAAATATTTAATCATGAAAGATTTGCAAATATTATGAAAAACTGTAAACACAAATGGCTTATAACATACGATGATTGCGAATATATAAGAAATATTTTCTCTTTTGCCAATATAATTCCATATAGCCTTAGATACGGCATGCGAAATGTATCAAAAACGGCAGATTCCAACGGAAGGGAGATTTTTATATCCAACTATTTGGACGCATTACCGCAAAGACGGCAATTAACGCTTAAATTTTAAATGCGATACGGTTTTTATTTTCTGCAATAATTTGGTTAAATTTTGAGAGAGAATGTTTTTTGATTTTTGACTTAGCAATAAAATCTATGCGAAGAATGAAATAATTCTTTACTCGCTCCGTCATTGGAAACGCCGCAAAGCAATCCAGAAAAATAACGAAACAAAAAGCAATCTTTCCTTTTTTGTTATTCCCGTAAAAATGGGGGTTCAAGTCTGTTAACAATGTAACAATTCCATCATTGCAAGAGCGCGGCAATCTAAATTAATGAGTGAAAACGCACAAGCGTAAAAAAATAAAAAGAACAACAAAAGCGTTTAGTTTAGATGTTGTTTATTTCTTACTTTTTTTGGATTCCCGCCTACGCGGGAATGACGAAAGGAACGCGGGAATGACGAAAGGAGGGCGCATGTGTTTTGCATGACAAAAGGGATTTATCCGTATGAGTGCGGGAATGACGAAAGGAGTGTGGGAATGGCGGAAAACCGTCCGTCATACCCGCACGAGTAAAAAGTTTTCGCAGAAAGCGATATTTGCGAGGAATACGGGTATCTCGTTATTTTATTTTTAGCAATAATAGAAAGCTGTTCCGTCATTCCCGTGAATACGGGAATCCAAATTATATACATGCGTCATGAATGGATTCTCGCCTTCCCTCACGATATGCGTTTCCTGCGGAAACTTGTCGTTCGGTCGCGGGAATGACGAAGGGGCAATGGAATGACATAAGGAGCGCGGGAATGACGAAGAGACATTTTCTTGTTTTAAAGGAATATTTTGGCGCATAGAAAACACTTTGTTTGTTTTCATGCTTATATTAAAATTATAACTTTGCCGCAAATTATTAGCTTAGAAAACACTTTGTTTGTTTTTATGGGAACGACCAAGAAAATAGAACTTGATTTGCATCGCTTACTATAAGAAAATTTCTGTCAAATTTTTCAAAATGCCAAATTTAAAAATATAGGCGGCTGTGAAAAATATTTTGTTTTTACTTACATGCAACATTTTCGGATAAATTAAGCTTAAAATAGATAACATTTTATAAATATTTTTAAAAGGAGTCGGCATGGGAAAGAAAGAAGTTGTTGGGCAGTTAAGGAGTATTCAAGCGGATGCTCTTGCTTTGTTTGTGAAAATACACAATTACCACTGGAACATAAAAGGGCTGCAGTTTGCGTCAATTCACGCATACACGGAAGGACTGTACGACAAAGCCGCCGAAATTTATGACGATACGGCGGAGAGAATTTTGCAGCTTGGCTCAAAGCCTGTTTTGACGATAGACGAGATAGCCAAAAACACGAAAATCAAAACGGAAAAAAACGACAGTTTTGATACCAAATATGTTCTTGATAATATATATAAAGATTTTACGCATCTGCTTGAAGAGTTTAAAAATCTCTCAAATTTAGCCGAAAAAGAGGGAGATAAAGCCACTGTTGCGTATGCGGACGACAAGACAAAAGAGTTTGAAAAAGAGCTTTGGAAGCTAAAACAGACTTTGGATTAAAACGGCAAAAACCGCCGCGATAAAAATTATATTCATCGCGGCGCGGTTTTGCGTCAAATCGTCATAAATATATTTTAAAAACGCCGTTTCTCAAACATAACTAAACTGCGCGCGCGGCGTCTTTTACAATGGCAAAAAATGCTGACAAAAAAGATAATACCTTTAAGATTAAGCTATTTGGAGTAGAATTTCGTTTTTTATTTCATAAGCTTTTAAAACATCGGAACAATCAAGTGATATTTACAAAAAACTTCATATACACGGCTTTGATAAATTTTTTCGTCTCAGCGGCATACTACATGCTCTTTGTCATAAGCGTGCCGTACGCCGTAAATAAATTTCAAGTTAGCAGCAGTCTTGGCGGATTTGCCGCAGGGCTTATACTCATCGGCTGTTTGTGCGGACGGCTTATATCCGGCAGGATAATACTCATATTTGGATTTAAAAAGCTGATTTTTACGGGACTTGTCATATATATTTTAAGCCTCGCTTCGTATCTTGCGGCGGACAATCTCTATTTTTTCATGGCGGTGCGGTTTATAAACGGCATCGGCATCGGCTGTATCGGTACTGTTACGAGCGTGCTTATAGTCTATATCATACCAAAAGAGCTTCATGGGCGCGGCATCAACTATTTCAGTTTAAGCGCGGTAATGGCTATGGCGATAGGTCCTTTTTTGGCGATATACATGATGGCGCATGCGAGCTTTCATGCGATATTTGTTTTTTGTCTTATCGTCGGCGCGGTAAGTTTCATCTTTGCCGTTTTTATCTCATATCCATGCGTCCATGCGCCGCAAAATACAAAAAGCTCTTTTCATTTGAGCCATTATATCTGTTACGCGGTCGTTCCCATAACTGTTGTGATTTTGTTCGTAGCGGCAGGGTACGGCAGTTTGCAGGCGTTTTTGCCAATATACGCCGAAGAGGTCGGCTTAACGAAAACGGCGGGCGCGTTTTTCTTGATTTATGCGGCGGCGGCTTTTGTATCGCGCCCGTTTACGGGAAAAACTTTTGACCAAAAAGGCGCAAATATTATCATATATCCCTCTTTGGTTTTAGGCGCGGTTGGATTTATGCTTTTATGTTTATCAAAAACGCCCTCTTTGATGATATTGTCCGCCCTATTTTTGGGGCTCGGGATAGCCAATTTCCAGACCGCTATACAAGCCGTATGCGTGAAATTAGCCAAAAGCGGCTTTGTTTCACAGGCTGTATCAACATATTTTATTTTCATGGATTTGGGCATAGGCATGGGACCATATCTGTATGGACTTTTAACGCCGCGCATAGGATTTGACGGACTTTTTGCAACCGCGGCGGCGGTTACTTTTGGGTGTATATTTTTGTACTATTTCATATACGGCAAAAAAGCCGCCGCAGTGTAATTTGGGGAATTGTAATTTATCGGATTTTTATAAAAAATAATATAAATTATGATACACTAAACGGCGTGAAACTATCAAGGGAAACATAAATTTGGAAAACGGCAAACAGTACATTTATATCGTTCAGTCGTCGCTTGAACCTTCAAAGTGCAAAATCGGTAAAACAAACGATTTGGAGCGAAGACTGAAAGAATATAACAACATGACAGGTAAATCAAAAGAGAATATTTACCGCTATCTTTTCGCCTGCGAAGCCAAAAATATGGCAAAGGTGGAAAATGACATAAAAATGCAATTTGGCGCTCTGCGGGAAGAAAAAAGCAGGGAGATATATTTTTACAATGCCGATTTGTTTGAAGGATATGTTAATTTTATAAAAACCCATGCCATGTTTATCAAAGAGATTTTTATCAAGGCAGACGATAAAAAGCCGATAGTAAAAATCATAAAAAAGACAACTCCGTCATTGGACGAACGGGGACTAACACGAAAAGATGTAATGCAAAAAGCGCAAAAAGCGGATAATGATGAATTTTATACGAGATATGAAGACATTGAAAAAGAGTTGTCAATGTACGATAAAACGATTTGGGAGGATAAAGTCGTATTTTGCAACTGCGATGATGCGGTCGGCGATAGCGAGAAAAATACATCGGCATTTGCCTTGTATTTTTTAAGAAATTTCAAAGAACTTAAATTAAAAAAGTTGATATGTATCCACTTTGGCGGCGGGCTTGATTTGTTTAGCGGCGGCGCAAAAGGGTATGTTTTCACAAAAGACGGCTTTCATGAGTTGATAGAATCTCCAAAAGGTTATATGGGCAGTTTTGACAGCCCTTTATCGCTGAAAATACTGAATGAAGAGGCTGATATAGTATGTACAAATCCGCCGTTTTCAAGAGCGATAGATTATTGGAAAGTTACCATTAAAAGCGGTAAAAAGTTTTTGATTATATCAAATATAGTAAATGTGGTACATACGGCTTATATTCACTATTTTAAAGACAATAAGATATGGGCTGGATATAACAGAATAGATTACTTTTTGAACCCCAAAAGACAACTTGTAGAGGCTTCGGGACATTGGTACACCAATATCCCCATAAATGATAGACCAAAATATAAACTGTTGAAAATAATGCCGCTAAAAGAGATACCCGATAAATATAAAAAGTATGACGACAATGGAATATTGCTTGTGGATAAGGGCTATATCCCAAATGATTATAAAAACTCTTTTGCCGTTTCCGCCCGTCCGATACTAAACGGCTTATTGGAAAAAGGATATAAAATTGCTCAATATGAGAGATATTCACCATACATCAAAGGGAAAGAGCGCTTTGTAAGAGTATTAGTGCAGAAAATATAATTTGAGATAATGAAAGAATTATCAGAAACAGCCGCTAAAAAATAATTTTTAAAGATAGTATTTTAGCGCAAATCTTAATAAAAGACTAAATTATCCCAAAGCCTTTACCAAAGAGATGAAAAGTTCGCCTCGTTCTATGTATGAGCTAAATTGATCCAAACTCGCCGCGGCGGGCGAGAGCAGCCCTACGCCGTTTTTGTCAAGCCTTTTATCTATCTCTTTTACCGCGGCATCAAGCGTTTTGCACTCATGCGCGTTTTTATTGATTGCCGCGCAAAAATTCATAATCTTTTTAGCATTGCTTCCGATAGCGAAAATCTCCGCGTCAAAATCTCTCATGAAATCAAAAAAGCGCGTCAAATCCACGCCCTTGTCGTCTCCGCCGAGTATTATCAAAATCTTTTTGTCTTTATACCGCTTCAAAGCTTCTATGGTCGCGTCTATATTTGTGCCTTTCGTGTCGTTTACCCACAGCCTGCCTTGTTTATCGCGAAACTCTTCAAGTTTGTGTCTGTCTATCTTGAAAGCGTTGATTTTATCAATATCCGCTTCGTCAAAAAGTATTTTAGCCGCGCTAAGAGCCAAAAGCGCATCCAGTAAAAACGGCTCTTTAATTTTAATTTTGTCAATATTCAAGCCCATTTTTTGCGCCAAATCATGCGAATTTTCGTATCCTATCAACATAGCGTTGGACGAAATGCCCGCGTATTCTTGCGGGACGATAGCGGCGCTGCCCTCAGCCATGTAAAAAAGCGGCTTTAATTTCGCCTTTTCATACTCTTCAAAACTGCCATGCCAGCTTATGTGGTCTGGACGAATCGGCAGCAAAAGATAAATTTGCGGCGCAGTATGTTCCGTATAATGGAGCGTAAAAGAGCTTGTTTCAAGTATCCAAATAGGCGCGTTTTTATCCAAATTTGCAAGCGGATTGCCGATATTGCCGCCCTCAACCGCTTTGCGCGATGACAGCAAATGTTTCAGCATCTGCGTTGTCGTAGTTTTGCCGTTCGTGCCGCTTATCCAAACGGAGGGCGGCATTTGAAAAAAGTCATATTCGCTCGTTAGATGTTTGGCTTGGCGGATTAGTTCATGGTTTGGCAAAAAACCCGGACTTGGTATCTCAATATCGCTTTTTTCGGGGTCAAATTCACTGCATTGAAGCAGTTTATTGCCAAATTCATCATGCGAGTTTTCTTTGAATTTGTCGTCATATATCAGGCAGTTGGGCGCAAATCTTTTCGCTATCGCCTTAGTGGTAACGCCATGCCCGAACAGAGATAAAATCATCGTATTTTAAGAGCCGTGAGAGCTAAAAGATTGGACAAAAGCGCGATAATCCAAAAGCGCACTATGATTTTATTTTCCGTCCATCCCTTTATCTCAAAATGGTGGTGTATGGGCGCCATGAGAAAAACTCTTTTTTTGCGCGTTTTAAAGCTTCCAACCTGCAAAATAACTGAAATCGTCTCCATGACAAAGACAAATCCTATCAATATCAATAAAAATTCATTTTTGGATATTATCGCCGTATAACCTGTAAAAGCCCCTACGCTGAGACTCCCGCCGTCTCCCATGAAGACCTGCGCGGGATAACAGTTGTACCACAAAAATCCGACAAGCGAGCCGATAAGGGCGGCGATTACTATGAAAACCTCGCCCGTTCCCATAACTTTTGGCAATAATAACTCCGCACTCCAGTGCGCGCTTCCGCACATATAGACAAACACTCCAAGCGTAGTCAGCGAAAATATGGACGGCACAGTCGCAAGCCCGTCAAGTCCGTCCGTGAGATTTACCGCATTTGACGCTGAAATCATGACAAACACCCAAAAAAAGAGCGAGATAAAGTACATGTCAAAAAGCGGCTTTTTATAAAACGGCACATAAAGTTCGCTTGTCAGTCCCGAATACCAAAACAGCAGCGCGCCCACGCATAGCGCGGCGGCAGATTGGAGTAAAAATTTAACTTTTGGTTTCAGCCCGCCGTCGTTTTTGCCTTTAAAAATCTTTGAAATATCGTCTTTCAAGCCTATAAATCCGAAAAGCGACAAAGTTAAAACCGCGCCGATGACATAAATATTGTTTAATTTCGCGCAAAACACGGTAGCAAGCAGAGCCGCGCCGATAAATACGATGCCGCCCATTGTCGGAGTATCGTTTTTACACTTGTGCGTATTGGGGGCAAGTTCGTAGATAGGCTGCGAAGCTTTGCGCTTTTTTGCCCATGCGATGAAGCGCGGCATGAGCCAAACGGTAAATATAAAAGCCAGAAAAAACGCAACAGAAGCGCGGAAAGTGATGTATTGAAAGAGGTTGATCCCCACATGTCTATAAAACCAGTAAAGCATTCAAACTCCAAGTTTTTTCATAAAATCAAGGCGCATTTTATTACAATCTTGTATAATTTCAGATAAAAGGCAAAAAATATTTTTGCAACTAAGTTTTGCGAGAAAATGATAAAACAAGCAGTTTACTTTTTTCTAACGCCTGCGAGATAGCTTACCGCATTAAGTATCAGCGCGAAAAACGCAGGAACAAACACGGCGGAAAAAATGATTGTGCCGACGGGGTTATTTTCTATATAAACGCCCTTCAAGACGGCATATACGCAAGTAAACGCCGCTAAAAGATATGATATTATTCTAAATGATTTGTTTTCAATGCGCGTTAAGGATAAAATAAAAAATACACCTGCGAACATGATTATGGATACAGCGATAAATACTCCGATTTTGCTGAAAATTTTGTCAATCCCGCCATAAATCATTGCAAAAGTTATCAATACCGAAAGGACAAGAGACGCTATCTTGATAGTTTTGTACGGCATGAAAACTCTTGAAATAAGATATATAATATTGCCGCTTAAAACGCTCAAATATTACCTGCTTTTTAGCAACTCTATTGTATTATGGCGCGCATGAAAACAATGAAATTTAATAAAACGATTTTAATCATAACAGACGGCATAGGATATAACGAAAACAGCGATTTTAACGCTTTTGCCGCCGCTAAAAAACCAGCTTACGATATGTTTTTTCAAAAAATCCCGCATACGCTTTTAAAAACTTCCGGACTTGCCGTGGGACTGCCTGAGGGTCAAATGGGAAACAGCGAAGTCGGACACATGTGCATCGGAAGCGGCAGAGTTTTATATCAGAATCTCGTAAAAATATCAATGGCGATAGAAGACGGAAGTTTGGCGCAAAACAGCGTTCTAAACGCTTTTTTTCATGAAAGCGGCGATATTCATATCATAGGATTGGCAAGCGGCGGCGGCGTACATTCACATATAAACCACATAAAAGCTTTGGCTAAAATAGCTTCAAATAAAGGCAAAAAAGTCTTTCTTCATGCGATAACGGACGGGCGCGATGTAAGTCCCGTTTCGGCGCAAAATTTTTTGCAGGATCTGCTTAATATCTGCGATGAAAACATAAAACTCGCAACTATAAGCGGGCGGTTTTACGCGATGGACAGGGACAACCGATGGGAGAGAGTGGAGAGAGCTTATAATACGCTTGCAAAAGCCGACAATAAAGTTGCGCTAAATCCGATAGAATACATCAAATCCATGTACGATAAAGGCGTAACGGACGAATTTTTAGAGCCTGCGGCATTTGAGGATTTTGACGGGATAAAAGAGGGAGACGGGGCGCTGTTTGTTAATTTCAGAAACGATAGAATGCGCCAAATCGTGAGAGCTTTCGGCGATGCGGAGTTTGGTTTTTTTGCGAGAGATAAAAAAACCGTAAATATCATCACAATGTGCGAATATGACAAAAGTTTTCCGTACCCCATTTTATTTCCTTCCGAAAATCCGACCCAAACGCTTAGCGAAGTTATCTCGGATGCGGGTATTTCGCAGTTTCACACAGCCGAAACCGAAAAATACGCGCATGTAACTTTCTTTTTTAACGGCGGGCGCGAAACTCCCGTAAAGGGAGAAACCAGAGTTTTGATACCAAGCCCGAAAGTGCAAACTTATGATTTGAAGCCTGAAATGAGCGCAAAAGAGGTGGGAGATGCCGTCTTGAGGGCAATGGACAATGAGTATGGCTTTATAGTCGTAAATTTTGCAAACGGCGACATGGTCGGACATACCGGCAATTATAAAGCGGCTGTAAAAGCGGTGGAAGCGGTAGATAAAGAGCTTGGCAGGATTTATGAAAAAGCAGTGGAAACAGGTTATTCGTTTATCCTCGCAAGCGACCATGGAAACTGCGAAGCGATGAGGGATAGCGGCGGCATGCTGACAAACCACACGACTTTTGACGTGTTTTGTTTTGTATCGGCAGACGGGGTAAACGAGCTTAAAAGCGGCTCTCTTAGCAATATTGCGGCAAGCGTTTTAAAACTCATGGGACTTGAAAAACCTGAAATTATGGACGAGGCACTATTTTAATATAAGGAAAAATGATGAAATTCAGCGGAAAGAATGTTTTGGTTACGGGCGCCGTAAGAGGCATAGGAAGAGAAATAGCTCTCACGCTCTCAAAGTTTAATCTCAAAGTGTGGATAAACTACCGTTCAAATCCAAGCGCGGCGGACGAATTGCAGGCGCTGATAGAAAAAGAGGGCGGCAAAGCGGCTGTCATAGCGTTTGACACCACAGACGAGGAAGCGTTTGCAAACGGCGTTAAGACTATCATTGAAAGCGACGGCGAACTTTCGTATCTTGTAAATAATGCAGGTATTACAAACGATAAATTGGCTCTTCGTATGAAAAAAGAGGATTTTGTATCCGTAATAAGCGTAAACTTGACAGGCGTATTTATAGGGTGCAAGGAGGCTTTGAAAGTCATGAGCAAACAACGATTTGGAAGCGTTGTAAATATCGCTTCGGTTGTTGGTGAAACGGGCAATATCGGGCAGGCGAACTATTCGGCAAGCAAAGGCGGAGTTATCGCTATGACAAAAACTTTTGCACAAGAGGCGGCTTCAAGAAATATCCGCTACAATACGATAACTCCGGGCTTTATCGCAACTGACATGACGGATAAACTGAGCGATGAGATAAAAACCTCTTTTGTGGAAAAAATACCGCTTAAAAGATTCGGCGCTCCAAAAGATATTGCTGATGCGGTAGCTTTTTTGTTGAGCGATTACGCGTCTTATATCACAGGAGAAACGCTGAAAGTAAACGGCGGCATTTACATGTAAACTACGCATTTTGAGCTATTTTTGAACCGACACAAAAGTTGCATTGAAATTATAAAGCTTATATTGCTGTCTTTGCCGTAAACCGACACAAGCGTTATTTGAAATCCGTAACGGCTTTTAAACTCTACTATTTTATTTGGCTTCTGAAGTTGTCCCTTTTGCTTTTGTTTTCGTAGTCTTTATATTTTTCTTTCGGTTGTGGTATAATGTTTTCGTTGGAGGGCGATTGACTAACTGGGTCTCTCCTTTCGACCTGCGTGCGGTTTAAGACTATGGGGTTTTCCCCTGCTGGGTCCCGCACGCTATTCACTTTCGTATTCTTATCCGAATACATAGTCAAAATTTTCTTTCCGTCTGCATTTTCCATTACGGCTACTCTGTATCTAACGCCGTCTTTTGCCAGTTCGTAAGTGTAACTTTTTGTGCCGTCCTCTGATATTCTTACGGAGCCTTCAGGCATTTCGCCTTTTCTTATTATCTCTCCAATGTTCAAAAGTTCTGCTTTGGTAAGTTCGCCGTATTTCCCATTGCCGAGATGTTTTTGTACGATATGCACCGCGCCCGTTTTTCTGTCTTCATGTTCGTATCTTATTATGTTGGAAAGGTCGTCCATCTTTATATCAACGGCGCTCTTACCGTTAAAAGTTACATTCCAAATCCCCCGTTTCTCTTTTTGCGCTTCCTTAACGGCAGCTGCGGACTTTTGTTCAAAGTTTCCCGCCAAAATCTCCGCACTGTTTTTGGCTATTTTCTCATCAAAATACTGTTTCGCGATATTAATATCTTTTTTTACATAGCTATCTGCTAAAACTTTTATCTGTTCGTCTCCAAATTTGGCTTCCTTAAGAGTAGCGGCAAGATGTTCGGGTGATATTGCTCCATAAGCAATATTTTTCCTCAAAGCATGCAGTATCGCTCGTCCCGCAAAGCGGTTTTCTACTATCACCTCATCATTAACAAAAGTGTTAAATCTACCTCTTCGGGAGTCAGCTTGTTTTGTACACCGACCACACCTCTAAGCTGTCCTGGTAAAAGATTGAGGGGGTTATTCAGCAGTCTTTACGGCGTCTTGTGTAATTTTGCTGTATGAAACCTGTTTTATGCAGCTGTAAAGCTTATCGCATTTATACAGTTAAAGCGCATGTGAAAAATGAATTTAAAAGATTATTCGGAACGCCCATATTGAGCATTCCGAATAATAAAACTACTTGAACGCGCTTTGCAAATCAACCTTTAAGGCTCTGTAACCTATCGTATTACTGTTCGTAAATTTTATTTCAAGCAGCGATTTTTTTGTTCCGTATTTGAATTCATGCAAAAATGGCACAAGTTCTACTTCGCCTCTTGCAAACGCTTTAACATCGCCAAGTCCCGCCGTTGCGCTGTAAACCATCATGGAGTCGGTTTTTGGCATATATTCGGTAACAGATGTTATCGGGCTGAACCACTCAAATCCTCTCTCTTTGCCAAATTCCCAAATCTGCTGTACGGTCATCTTTTTTTCATCAACGACATATTCAACGGCGCGGCTGTATTTCATGCTGACAAGCGCGGGCTGTTCCATGCCGCGCGAGTCGCCGTTGTCAAACGCACTTACATATATAAGTCCCGGTTTTGATTTTTCAGGGATAACATAAGCCGTGTGCTGCGTCCATGACCAGTCAAACCCGCCCTCTTTATTTAAATATCCGGGGCATTTTGAGCCGCTTTCGCCGCAATCTATTTTTTTACCTTTCGCATCAACCGGCGTCAATACTTTTTTGGCAAGTTCGCCGCTCCAGCCCTCGGGCGAGGAGAGTATCCATTTGACCTTTTTGTCTCTTCCGATTTTGATAACCGCGCTCTGATGTCTTGAAGAGATAATAATAGAATCATCGCTTGCGTCATAATTGACCGAATTCACATGCGCCCAGTTTCTGCCTGCTCCCACTCCCGCAACATCGCCAAACGGAGCGTTTGCATCTTCAAGTTCTTCTTTGCTTTTCGTCTGTCCCGCTTGCGAAGCGTCTATATTGAGGCACACCGCGCCTTGGTCCATAGCGAGCATATTTACATCTCTATACGGGTTGAGTATCTCCATGAGCTTCCATTCGTCAAGCACATTTCCGTCTTTGTCAAGCTCAACGATAACATCTCTTACCGTTCTTATATTTTTGTTGTCTTTCCTTTTATAGTCTGACGAAGCCACTCTCAAAAGATAAGCGCCTTTTGAAGTCTCTTCCAAATGGCGGCTGAAATCTATATAACTTTTCGGAAGCATTCTGTGAAAAATCTGCCTTCCCATGAGGTCGTATTTCATATACGCTTGACTCATGCCCCACATAAGAGCGCCGTCTTTTGTCTGGTCAAAGCCCATCATATTGCCTTTTTTGCGCAAATCGTTAGTATCTCTCAGCTTACTTGTGTCAAGATACCATCTTATATCGCCGTTCGTGTCTATTATCCATGCGTAAGATTCGTAATCCCATTCAATTGCTCCGCCTACGGGATTGTTCCATGTAACTTGCGCGGCATTTGGAAGCATTGAAGAGAGATGATTTATAAGATACAAATCTTTCTTAATGCTTTTATCCGCCGCTATTACGACTTTTGCTTCAGGAAGTACTCTTTTTTGTTTTGTGCCGGAACCGTAAAGATTTATCGGCGGCGCATATATGGTATATGACTCTTGAATGTTTTGGATGTTTCCGTTTGCGTCATGCAGTTTATACGACACATTGATTTTGTTTTCATAGTCAGGATACATTCCCCAGACGGGAATTCCTCCGTATAGCAAAATCTTACTGTCGGAAACATCGTAAGAGATTGGCAAGCCGCCCCCTTGTTTGCCCTCAACAATTACTTTTACGCCTGTGAGCTTTTGCCCGCCGTTTTTAATAATAGCCGTCAGCGGAGCTATGTCAAACGGATTCATAAAAACCGCGCCGATTTTGCATTCTCCCTTGTAGGTATTTGTACCGCTGCCCCCACCCGCTGCAAATAGAGCCGCAGGCGAAACGCTTAAAATCATTCCCGCGATTATCGCAGATGATAAAATTTTGCTGTTCATGTTGTCTCCTTATAAAAAGTTTTATTGGTTATGGATTTGAAAATAAAACATACAAACATTGCGCCGAGTAAAACAAAGCACAAAACAAATGCAAACAGACAAGCCTGCGCCATGTTGATAAAATGATATGAAGGCAGCAGATACCACCCGTCCGCGTAAAAATCTACAAGCCATTGCCGCAAAGAGCTTAAATCTGCGTCCATCGGCACAATCGGATTGTCATATCCGCAGTCCCCGGTAGGTTTAAACCAATCGGGAAACCATTTATCCAAAGGCAGATTGAAAGGAAAAACAGGTTCGGCAGAACAGCCCTGCACGCCGAATGGATTGTCCGAATGAACGGCTTTATGGATAGCGTTTAATTTTAGGCTGTAACCTATACCCTGCACGATGCCCCAAAACGCCAAAATATAGCCTGCAAATTTCAAAAACATATTGCGCGGATTAACAGACGCCAAAATTCCGGCAAAAAAAATGCAAAAAAATGCAAATCTTATATACACGCACTGTTCGCATGGAGCCATGTATATATAGCGCTGAAACAATGAATGCGCGATTATCGCCAAAAGTATGCTGCAAAACGCCATCAAAAGCCACAAAAACCGCCCGTTTTGCCATTTTGCGACAGCCTCTATCGGCGCAGTTTTTAAACTATTCCAAATTTTCAATAACATTTTTTTATCCTTATTTTTGCGCTAACTCTTTTATCAACTCAACCATTTTTTCTATGGAAGTTATGGATTTTGTGTAGATAAGATATTTACCATTTACGATAAACGCCGGCACGCCTTGAATTTTTGCTATCTCATAGCTTGCTTCCCATTCGGAGAGGATATTTTTTGCCTCTTCGCTGTTTTTTAAGCTTTTCAAATTCTTGGGCGCTTAAACCGCTCGCGCTCAACCCAAAAGCCATAAAAGCTTCCGCGCCGCCGTCCCATCTCTCTTTTTTGTCATGATAGGCGACATAATATGCCATTTTGGCTTTTTTGAAAAGCGATTTTTCGTCCGTTAATTTGATATTTTCAGCGCTGTCTTTGATAATTAGAGCCGCAAAAAGTTCGCTTGCTTCTTTACCGTATTTGCCTTTTGTTCTGAGATGAAAAGGCTTGAAAGTCAAAACTCCTTCAAGTTTGCTAACGACCATCGGCGTTACCGATTTGTCATATTTATAGCAAAAAGGACAATCATAACTGAAAACCTTGACGAGAGTTTTATCGGCGTTCGGGACAGGATTTGCAAGCTTTACATAATCCGCCCCTTCGCTGAAACCAAAAACGTTTGCCGCAAAAAACATAAGCGCCGCCGCCGCTTTAAAAGTAAAATTTTTCATGAATAACTCCTTTATTTAAAAATTATAAGCCGCTCTGACTATATACAAATCTTCATCTTTGCCGTTAGTTTTGCTGTTTTGATTTTCATAAAGAGCTCTGATAAAAAGTCCGTCTAAAGCGCCGCTGAAAAAATATACCGCATATATGCTTTTCCAATCTCTCTTTTCGTCTATGTCTTCATAATCCATATCGGCGTACCTGACGCCTGCCAATAGCTTCAACTGTCTGAAATTGTAGTTTGCATCTATCGCATACTGTTTGGATTTGTCGTATTCGGCGCAGTGTTCATACGAACTTGTAAACAGCGTGCATACATTTCCGCCGCCGACTACGCCGGATTGCGGCGAATTTCCGTCTTTTATTTGCGCTAAAGCCAAATATGCGTTAAAATCTGCAAAACCTGCGCCGACTTTAATGCCGTAATAATTTGAATTGCTGGGAGCGGAACTTTTATAGTCAGTATGCTGATATTGAGCGGCAGCTTGATAAGTAAAATCCGAGAAACTATTTTTAAAATCAGCGTCCATGTAAAGAATTGAAAAATCGTCTTTCACGCCGCCGTAAGCTCCTGTCAAACTTAATTTGTCAAAATAGTTATTGACAACGGCGAGAGCATAACCGTAATCCCCGCTAAGTTTTTCAAATTTTGGAGCGCCTCCTCTGCCGTCTGTCTGTTTTTGAAATTTTTCAATATATGCCGCATAAATGGAAGTATGAGGAAATTCGTCTATTTTCAGCGTAACCCCTTCATAAGACTGTATTATGGCTTTTCCCGGTCCGCCCCTCATTAAAGGCATATTTATAAACTGCCGCCCTGTTTTCAGCGTACTTTTGCTTAGCGTATAAGATATATAGCTTTCAGATAGAACAGCTCCCGGTCCATACATGCCGTTTGCCGCGCCGAACATCTTTTTTGCGTCTTTATCCGCAAGCGGAGAATTTGATGATTGTAAAGTAACTGCCGCTTTAAAACCGTGATAAAAATCTGTCGCATAACCCAAACGAACAGCCAAGCTTAAAATGTCAGCCTTTTCATCGCCTGTTTTTTGGTTAAAATAATAAGAGCGCAATTCGCCGTTGAATTTACCCTCTTTAAACGCATCTGCCAATGAATCTGCGCCCTCTGCGCTCATGAGTAAAGCAGTAAGTAAAAACCCGCTTTTATAAACTTTCATTGTCAACTCCTTCATAAAATTGCAAAAGTATAAAACGCTCTCTCAACAACGATACAACTTTAATATTAATTTTTACTTAAATGACTATATAAATTTTATGCTATACTTTTACCTGCTATTTTAAAAATAAGAGCGTTTGGCTCATACATGAGCGTTAAAAGGCTTGCGATGAAATTAAAAAATATAGAAAACTACAAAATATATAGTTTGATTGCTATTTCCATCATCGCGTTTGTTATTTTGGTTTTTGAAAGTTTTGATTATGTCGGTTCAGAGTTGGAAAATTTATCAAAACAGAATAGAAATTTCATCATAAAAGAGATGCGATACTTGATAAAATCATGGCTTAAAGAGGCTGTTAATACGCTTGAACTTATAGCGTATGACATAAATGAAAATTATGAAAATGAAGAACAGATTAAGAAAATTTCGCGCTCTTACGCGCAATACGGCAAATATTTTGACGCTTTGCAGATATTGGTCGTGGACAACTATTTTTATGTTAACGACATAAAAGCCAATGACTATAAAAAACATGTCGCGTATCACAATGATTTATGTAATTTCGGCGAAAAAATCTTAAATATAGAATTTATAAAAGAGTGCATGAGCAATGCCGATGAGACTGCTTTCCAAAGCCTTGACGATGAGCTTTGGTATCTTAAGAGAAAATGGTTTCAGGATACAAAAAAGAGTATGAAAACAAATATGGAAACAATGGACATACATGGACTGTTTTTTGAAAAAACTATCAATTTAGCGCTCCGATAAAGGGCGGCAAAAAAGATTTTAAAGGCGTTTTTTGCGGCATCATAAAGGCAAATTCCATACCGCAAAAGATAGAAGCGCTGAATATCCCGCAAAATTATTATTATTTTATAAGCGACAAAGAGGGCAATATATTGATAGCGGTCGGCAATCATGAAGCGATAGAGAAAAACGTAAAAGAGATATTTTCCAAAGATTTTATGCAAAATGCTTCGGGCGCGCAGGATTTAGTCGT
This sequence comes from Campylobacteraceae bacterium, assembly GCA_031284315.1. Classification (GTDB taxonomy): domain Bacteria; phylum Campylobacterota; class Campylobacteria; order Campylobacterales; family Campylobacteraceae; genus JAIRKW01. Next base: position 6,216 of record JAITAB010000047.1, on the reverse strand, counting down.
CAACGGCAGTATCGTAACCGTTTGATAATTTGATAGATTTTAACTGGTATGTAGGCGCAGGCACGGAAGAAGAGGCATATAATGACGCCATGCAGAGATTTTTCAAACACTCCGCAATAATTTTCGGCTGTTTTGTGCTGTTTGTCGTCATTATCAACAGCTCTTACACATTTTTATACAGGCGTTCGGAAGCAAAAAGGGCAGAGTATGAAAAAATATTGCAATACCGCTCAAAAATCAGCGAATTGGGAGAGTTGATATCTGTTATAAATCATCAAATTTGCCAGCCGATTAACGCTCTTGCGCTGCTCGTAAATGACGCCATAAACAGGCTTTCTTCCAAAGATTTTAATATAAAAGAGCTTGAAGCAAATCTTATAACTTCTCAAAAAGATATATTATTGATAAATAAAACCATAGATATTTTTCGGAATTTTTACAGTCTCAACGACATGTCGGCTGAATTTGAACTGAAAAACTGTGTAGAAAATGTTTTACATGTAACGCGCACGGAACTTGCCGTTAGAAGCATCAGGGCAAACATGGATGCTTCAAATGCGGAAGAGATTAAAATGTATTCCATAGAAAATTTTATACAGCAGATACTTTTGGTACTTGTGCAAAACGCTAAAGATGCGATTTTGCCGCTTAAAGCGTTAAGAGACATGGACAGACGCAGGATAGATATAACTTTTCAGACAGACGAAAAATTTGTATATATATTTGTGTCGGATTTTGGTACGGGCATCGCAAAAGATGTGAAAAAGAGGCTTTTTTCGGAGTTTAAAGGCTCTACAAAGCGCAAGGGAACGGGAATTGGGCTGTTTTTTTCCAAAAAGATAGCAAAAGAGAAACTCGGCGGCGATTTGACGCTTGTAAGCGATAAAATGCCCACAACTTTTAAACTTGCTTTGGCAAAAAATATCACAGGAGAAAATTATGTATAAATCAACAATGGGACTTTTGAAAAACTTTTCCGCGCTTTTGGTGGAAGACGATGAAATTGCAAGAAATATGATAAAACAGGGCTTGAAGGAATATTTCGGCGTTTTTTATGAAGCAAAAGACGGACTTGAAGGCTTTGAGGCTTTTAAGAAAAACCGCATAGATATCATCATCACGGATATACAACTGCCGTATTTAAGCGGTTTTGAAATGATACAAGAGATACAAAAATTAAAGCCCAAACAGCTTTTTGTCGTAATCACGGCATACGGCACAGACCAGAATATCCTGAAAAGTATTCAAAACGGCGCGGTCAGTTTTCTGCATAAGCCCATTTTGGATATTCAAGACATTCAAAGGATTCTTTTGTTTGCGCTCGCCCCAAAGGTAAAACAACCGCATGTAAATATCGGCGGCGGAGTGAGCATAGATTTTCGCAGAGAAATTATTTACAAAGACGGCGAAGCGCTGTTTTTGACGCAGCTTCACGATAAAATATTCTGGCTGCTTTGCTATAATTTAAACATGCTTGTAACATACGAGATGATAGAAGATTATGTTTATGAGGGCGAAAGCGTCAATAGAAGAGCTATTCAAATGTCTATGCTGCGCATCAAAAAACGGCTTGGCATAAATATAGAAAACATCACAAACGCGGGATATATCTTAAAAAAGCACGATTAAAGCCGCATGCCGAGGCGTTTTTATCGTTTTTGCCGCGCGTTTATAAATCGCAATTTAAACCGTTTGCATTCCAAATCGCAAACAATCCGTAAGGTTACATGGCGCGGCGTTCGCAAGTCGTAAATAGTTATGCAAGACTGCCGCTTCACATTCCAAATCGCAAATAGTCTTGCAAGATTACTATTCGCAGATCGCAAACCATACGGGTTTAAACTGCCAGCCGCACATTTTCAAATCGCACAACCTTCATGTAAAATCGCCCGTCCGCAGATCGCAGACTAAACCGCCAGCTTCATTTTGCCTCGGCTCGTTTGCAAATCCTTGAAAAATTTTAAAGCATTATGCCTCTGAGCATATAATAAAACATCGCTGAAAGGACGCCCACAGCGGGCACCGTTATAAGCCATGCGGCAACGATGGTTTTCAGCGCGGAGCGTTTCACAAATTCATGTTTTTCTACCGCTTTTATAGCTTTTTTTTCTATTTTTGTCGTCTTTATATCGGTTTCCGTAGCCCTTGCTATAAGCCTTTTTTCTTCATTGATTTTCGTTATCAACTCTTTGATGAAAAGCGGATCTATATTTTTCAATTTGCCGAGGCTTTCAAGCTCCGTTTTGTACTCTTCAAGTTTTTTATGCTCAAATTTCATTTTAACTTTTTTAGAATCCACTTCCAAAATATCTTCTCTCAGATTGTTTCGCATGAGCCATTCCCGCAAAAATCCCACGCCGAAAATACCGCCTATCGCCGTATGCGTAGAACTGACGGGAAGTCCGAGCTGAGAAGCCACGATAACGGTAAGCGCGGCTGACATGGCGATGCAAAAAGCGCGTATCTGATCAAGCTCGGTTATTTCGTTGCCTACGGTTTTGATGAGTTTTGGTCCGTATAAAACAAGTCCGACTGCTATGCCCGCGGCTCCTAAAAACATTATCCAAAAAGGTATATTGGCGTCCATTTCGCCAAATCCCCCATGCAAAACTTCGGTAATTGCGGCAAGCGGTCCTATCGCGTTTGAGACATCGTTTGCTCCATGTGCAAAACTTAGCATGGCGGCTGAAAATACAAGAGGTATGTTAAAGAGCCAGTTTATCGCGCGGCGCGAATTTGGCAGCCGTTCTGAAGTTTTGAAAATTATCGGTTTTGTGATGAAAAAGACTCCGACCGCAATCGCTATTCCTATCAAGACAGCATACAAAAGCCTTATCTCTACGACCGCTTTTAAGCCTTTGAGTATCAGATATATTGAAAAGCAAAGCGCCATGAGCGCGATAAGAAACGGCACGACTTTTTGCGCCGCCGCCTTTTTGTTTTTTTTGTTGAGTATGGTTTGTTTGATGATATAGAGCAGTCCTGCGGCGATAATGCCGCCCAAAAGCGGCGAAATAATCCAACTCGAAGCGATAATGCCGAGATTTTTCCACAATACAACTTCCCATCCGACAGCCGCTATCGCCGCGCCCGCAACGCCGCCGACTATCGCATGCGTAGTAGAAACGGGCGCGCCTATAAAAGTCGCGATATTAAGCCAAATTGCGCTGCCTAAAAGCGCCGCCATCATTATCCATATAAATATCTGCGTGTCCAATATCATGGACGAATCAACTATGCCTTTTTTGATGGTCGTAACGACATCTTCGCCCGCGATTAACGCGCCGCTAAGCTCAAAAACCGCCGCCAGCACGATAGCCCAAAAAAGCGATACCGCACGCGAACCGACAGCCGGTCCTAAATTGTTCGCGACATCGTTTGCCCCGATATTTAAAGCCATGTAGCAGCCAAAAATCGCCGCTACGATGAGTATGCTTCCCGCGTTGCCGCTTAAATTATCCGTCTGCATGGATGCGTATATCATCGCGAGCAGTAAAAATACGAGGCTGATAAGCAATTTTGCGCCGTCTTTCAAGCCAAACTTTTTTACATTTTTAACATCTTTGATAGATTTTAATTCCATAAAAAGCCTTAAAAATATTAGGTCTTTTACTAATATATTACATTTTTGCTTCATAACTTGTTAAAAATAGTTATCTATTTTTGATATAATTTAAGTTTTTTTGGAGACATGTATGCAAAAGAGTATTTTTTTAGAAGATTTAAAAAAGGTTTATGAACTTATTGAACTGCGCACTGCTAAAATAAACAAATTATATTCGCTTGTGCATGAAAGCGACAAAAACGGAAGTCCTCTGCTGAAAAAGTTGTTAAAAATTTGTTCTTTAAAACCCGTAAAACCAAACAAAATTGCTGTTTTAAACAGAATAGCCGCGCTAAGAGAAGATCTTTTGATACTTTCGCTTGACGGCAGAGCCGACACAAAGGAGATATTGGCGAGAGTATATAGCGAAGTCGCGGCATTTCACATAAAAGCGCATGAAGAACTTTTGGATACGATAGAAAAGCAAAAACTTTTAAGCCCGTTTTACAGGACGCTTTTTGGAGGTTGGCACAAAATCGGCGTTGAATTGACATCATGGCAGCCAAAATGGACAGAATATATCATCAACACCATAAATCCAAAACTTTTAAAAGAGTTCGGGGACGATGCTGTTGTGGCAAGATTTTTGGGGCAAAACGATTTGCTTGATAAAAATAGAGACGGGACTAATGCGGACAGGTCGTATTCGGCGCTTATAGAAGACGGCGAAGGTTATAAAAATGCCGCATACGCCGTAGTTTTTGCAGACGAAGTGCGGAAAACCGCCGAAAAAATAGACGAACTTATAGCCGCTTTGCAAAATGAAAATGACGATATTTTTAACGCCAAAGAGGCTTATATCGTCTATCTTTGTGCGCTTAAAAAGGCTTTTTGCGAAAAAAGCGTTAAAAATCTTATCCTTGCATGGCAAGATGCGGACAGGGCTTGGATGAATATCAAAACGCCCATTCAGCCCGCGCATCCGTTTGAATATTACGAAGACCATTACAAAAAGGCGGTTGCGCTTGAATGGGACATGAGAGTGCAAAATCCCGCCGCTGCGGACGCCGACAAGACAAAAAAGCGTATTTTAAACATGTACGAAACGGTTTTTAAAGAAGCAGAGTTCTCTTTGCGCGAAAATGCGCTGCATGCAAATGCGTCCGATGCGAAAATATGGGTGCAAAATAGAGCAAATATAGCGAGAATTTACGAAAAAACCTGCGAAAATATAGCCAAAACAGACCTCTATATTTCGCGTCCGATGTTATATTACGCGGCGCAGTTTAATGGGCTTTTTTCCGCGCAGGTGGTTCCAAATGACGAGACAGTCAGTAAAAAAGCGGGTAAAAAAATCTTTGCTTACGCCGATAATGTGTTAGACTCCATCAGGGCAAAGCCGTTCATGAAAATATCAAGCGAAGTTTTTGGCGCGAAATTTATAAAAAACGAGCGCGAACTTGTGTTTAAAAAGCCTGAAATCTGGCACAAAATATATGAAATAACGACAATAGGGCATGAATTTGGACACATTTTGTGGATAGACGACGACACAGAAAACAAAATGAACGCGAGCGGAGTTTTCAAAAATATAGAGGAGTTCAAAGCCACTGCGGGCGGACTTTGCGCATTTTTCAAAGAGATTGACGAAGCGCTGCTGCCTTTCGTGATAAACGATACGATAAAGCGCGCCGTGTCGCTTATTGCTTGGCAAAAAACGGCGGAAGTGGAGCCGTATTACTGCGAATGTCTTATACATCTCTCGGGGCTTTTTGAGAGCGGAGTTTTGTCTTTCGGCGAAAAACTTCGCATAGATACGGGTAAAGAGTGCGTAGATACGCTTATAAAATGGTATCTGCAAACTTATCTTGAACTCTCATGTCATTATCTTGACAAAAAGGACGCGAAAGAGTTTTTGGATAGATTTGCGTATAAAGCAGACGGTTTTTATATGCCAAGAGATAAGGCGGAAGGGCGTTTCGTGAGCTATTATTGGGAGCTTCACAAGAGTATTGGACGCGAAATAGACGAGAGTGACACAAAAGAGAATTGGCTTTGAAAGCTTGGGGGTTTATTTTCCGCCGCCGCCTTCCGTCATTCCCATTTCCCCTTTTGTCATTCCCGCGCGAGCAAAAAGTTTTCGCAGAAAACGATATTTGCGAGGAATGCGGGAATCCAAAAAGGAATTTAAGAAAGCGGCGCAATTCCGTCATTCCCGCGCCTCATGCGAAGTGAGGAAATTCATTCCTCCGTCATGCCCGCGCCGCCTTTCGTCATTCCCGCGCAGGCGGGAATCCAAAAAGAATATTTACAAACAAACAAAGACAATATGAAAAGAATTGACATTTTATAACTCTCTTTTATTTTTTCACATTTTTATATTTTAAAGTCATTAGTTTGGATTCCCGCCTACGCGGGAATGACATAGGGGGGCGTGCTGGAATGACGGAAAGGGGCGCATATACTTCGCTTGTCGTTATATCGTGGGAATTACCTCTCTATGTCATTCCCATGTTTTCTCTCCGTCATTCCCGCGTAGGCGGGAATCTATTCCTTTTACTTCAATGTTTTAAAATCCAAAAAATGAAATGATTTAATTTTTTTGGCATTTTTTGTTTTTCTTAAGGATTCCCGCCGGCGCGGGAAAGACTGACTAGTGTGTCTTGGAGTAA
>JAITAB010000048.1 GCA_031284315.1 Campylobacteraceae bacterium | reverse complement strand
CCCGCTTGATAAAAAAGCATAACGGCGGCGCCTTCGGGATATTCGCCTATCGCAAACGCGCCGATAGTAGCCGCGCTCATGAGAAAGTTTTCATCAAAAAAATTTTTCGGGTCTTTTATGTTGCTTAACGCGCGAAGCAGTACATCTGCGCCTATTAAAAGATAGCTTGCGAAAAAAAGAGCCGCTTTTAAACTCTCCTCCATGTTCACAACAAGGCAAAATGCAAACAGTAACGCGCCGAGCGCTATCCTGATATTTTTGAAATCCTTTTTTTTATGTCCGCTGTGGCATGAGCAGACATGCGCTCCATTTTCCATCGTCAAGCCTCTTTTATGTGGCAAAACGCTTGGTCAAATATGTTTTTTATATGCTCGTCGTCCAGTGAATAAAAAACTATTTTGCCGTCTCTTTTGTATTTGACGAGTTTTGCCTGTTTTAAAACGCGCAATTGGTGCGATATGGAGGACTTTGTCATGTGTAAAAGCGCGGCTATGTCGCATACGCACATTTGGCTTTGAAAAAGCGCGCAGAGGATTTTTACCCTTGTAGAGTCGCCGAAAACTTTGAAAAGTTCCGCCAAATCAAACAGTATCTCATCGTCAGGCATACTGTTTTTAACTGCGTTTACGATATCTTCATGTATGATATTGCAGTCGCATTTATCGTTAAAATTATCTGTTTTTTTCATGTAAAACCTTTTTAATATAGATAATTGAACAATTGTTCAACTGTAAGTATAACAAAAATGGATTTGAAAAGTCAAGAGGGGGGGTAAAAATAAAATTGCGGATTTTGGCGGAAAAAGCGTAGCGTATTAAAATACGCGAAATTTAAAAAATAGAGAAATATTTAGCCGCTTACATGGAATTGAAGAATTTAGGAGAAGTAAAAAATTTACCATGCAGTTTGCAAATAAACACGAACAACCCTTTGATATTAATGCAAATGACTTTATCTTTCCATCATTCCCACACACGCTCGACAATCCAAAAAAACAATTCAAACACTGTAAGCATGCACGCAATCCAAGTCTGCGAAAGTGCGTTATGTCCTCTTTCGTCATTGCGAGCTGGCAAAGTCAGCGCGGCAATGCAGAAAAAAGAAAAACTAATGAAATAATCCATAAAAGTCTAAATATTCAAAAATATAAATTATCAATCCCAGCTTTAAATTATTTGATATTTTTTTCAATTGCTGCCTGTTGATACTTTAATAACGCTTCGCGTATCTGGATTGCCGCGCTGACGCTTGCAATGACGAAAAAGGAAGAATTGCTTCTCGTTGGTTTGCATTTTTTGCAGATGGAATAAAGTTGTTATTCGCGCTCCTTTCCGTCATTCCCGCGCCCCCCTTCCGTCTTCCTCCGCTGCCTTCCGCATTCCCGTATCCTTTTCTGTCATTCCCACATCCACTTTCCGTCATTCCCGCGCAGGCGGGAATCCAAAAGGAAGCATAAGCATATAAAACCATTTTGGCAGACTCCATCATTGCGAGCTATCGCAAATAGCATGACAATCCAAAAGTTTAACAATAAAAAAATACTATTAAACAATCTTTTTTATCTGCGTTTGGATTCCAGCCTTCCCTCGCGATATGCGTTTATTTTGTAAATTTGTCGTTCGGGAATGGCGAAAGGGACAATGGAATGATGAAAGAAGGGCGCATGCGTTTTGCATGACAAAAGGGATTTATCCGCATGAGTGCGGGGGAACGACGGAAAACCGTTCCGTCATACCATCGGACAAATAAAGCGCATGAGCCGCTATGTCATTCCGTCCTCTTTTCGTCATTCCCGCGCAGGCGGGAATCCAAATTATATATATGCGTCATGAATGGATTCCCGCCTTCCCTCGCGATATGCGTTTATTTTGTAAATTTGTCGTTCGGGAATGGCGAAAGAGTGCATGCGCACTTCTATTGTTCGGTTGTGAGAATAACGAAAGATTTTGCTTCATGTACCGATACGTATCACATGTACAAATTATTTTTTCAAAATGATATTTAATAAATGTCAAATTTTAGCGGAGTGAAATCGCATCTGTTTTTTAGTAACCGACAAAACGGTTAAATATGCAAAAAAAATGTGCGATTACCGAGAATCGCAAGAGTTTAAGCCGCATGTTGGCGTGCGCGGTTTGCTAAAGTTTTTTTATTTTTAGCCTTAGCGAATTTAGCACAACCGTTACCGAGCTTATACTCATCGCCGCGCCCGCAATCGCAGGAGTAAGCGTAATATCGGCAAAGTATAGAACGCCGCTTGCTATCGGAATGCTTATTATATTGTAGATAAACGCCCAAAAGAGATTTTGCTTTATCGTTTTCAGCGTTGCACACGAGAGTTCTATAGCTTTCTTGACACTGTTTAATTCGTTGTTCATAATGATAATATCGCCTGAATTTTTCGCCACATCCGAGCCGCTGTTCATGGCTACTCCTATGTTTGCCTGCTTTATGGACAAAGAGTCGTTTATGCCGTCTCCCGTAAATAGTACAAGTCCTTTGTTTTGGAGCAGCTTTATCGTCTCAAATTTATCCTGCGGCAAAACTTCGCTTATGACATTTTCTATATTTATGCGTTTAGCTAAATGCAAAGAGGGCGTTTTTTTGTCTCCCGTGAGCATTATCGGCTCTATTTTTTTGGATTTCAGATAGCTGATTAACTTCTCCGCGCCGCTTTTTACTTCATCTTCCAAGTAGAAAACTCCCGCGATTTTATCGTCAAAATTTGCCAAAATGGTAGTTTTACCGCTTTCAAGTCCGCCGTTATATTGTCGTTTTATATCCTTTGAAATGTCTATTTTCATTAGCTCCATAAGCCTCAAAGTCCCAACGGCTATGGCTTTGTTTTTATAAGTTCCAATCACTCCAAGACCCGCTTTTATTTCAAGATTTTGGATATCATACCATTCATTAACGCCGTTTTTTTCCGCAAATTCCACTATCGCATGCGAAATCGGGTGTTCGCTTTTGGTTTCCAAAGAGGCGAATATACAAAGCAGTTTTTTATCCGTAATCGTACTTTTGGAGACTTTTATATCGCCTTTTGTAAGTGTGCCTGTTTTGTCAAAAACTGCAAATTTTATCTTTGAGATAATCTCCAAAACTTCAGGATTTTTGATAAATATCCCCTCTTTTGCTCCGCGTCCCACGCCTGCGACTATAGCGATAGGCGTAGCAAGTCCGAGCGCGCATGGGCAAGAGACGATGAGAACGGATATGGAGCAAAGAACCGCCATTTGCATGTTGCCGATGATGCTCCATGCGGCAAATACGATAACAGCCGCAGCGATAACAGTCGGCACAAATACCCCAGATGCTTTGTCCGCGAGCTTTGCTATGGGTATTTTTTTGTTTTCGGCGTCTTTTAAAAGTTCGATGATTTGAAAGAGCATCGTATTTTGATAAACCTTTTCAATTTTGACATGTATATATCCAAGTTTCAAGGTTGTTCCGCCGACTACTTTAGAGCCTGTTTTTACATATTGGAGCATCGCTTCGCCGTTTATCATGGAAGCGTCTATCTCTCCTTCGCCTTCTACTATAACGCCGTCCAATGCGATATTTTGACCCGATTTTACTTCTATAATGTCTCCGACTCTCAACTCTTCCAATGTCGTTTCTTTGCTTTTGCCATCTTTCAGTAAAGCCGCTTTTTTAGGGCTTAACGAGAGCAGTTCTTTCATAAAATCCGCCGCTTTTGCTTTCGTTTTGGCTTCAAGATATCTGCCGAAAAGCACAAATGTTATTATCATCGCCGCGCCGTCAAAATAGACAAATTTTAGATTTTCAGGGAAAAGATTCGGCGCGATAAAGACAAAAGCAGAGTAAAAATACGCCGCGCTGATGCCAAGAGCTACCAGCACATTCATATCAAGCGTTCGGTTTTTCAAAGCCTTAAAAGAGTGTGCGTAAAAACTGCCGCCGCAGCCAAACTGCACTATAGACGCGGCTATAAAAATAAATATATCCGTTATAAAATGCGGCATATTTAAATGGTGCGCGAAGTGCAAAAAAAGCGTCAAAACGAATGATATCAAGACTTTGACAAAAATCGTCTCCGCCTCATTGCCGCTATTTTGCTTTAAGATTTTGTAGCCTATCTTTTCTATCTTTGCCTCTATGGCTTCTTGGGAAGTTTTTTTGTCGTCATATACGAAGACGCCTTCTCCTGCGGCGAAATTTACATTTGCTTCGCTTATGCCCTCTATCTTTTTGACGGCTTTTGTTATGGCGTTTGCGCAGTTTACACAGCTCATTTCGCCGATTTGCAAAGATATTTTTTTATAAGCCATTAATTTCTCTCCAACTCCTCCAATATTGGAAATCCTATCTCATCCATCTCTTTTTTAAACGCCGTTTCCTGCTCTTTGCTTTCGAGTTTTACGCTTATTTCGCGCGATTCCAAAAAAACTTCTATATCGCCAAACTCATCGCTTAGGGAGTTTAGTATCGTATCTGCGCATTTTTGGCAGCGGACATTTTCTACAGAATATCTGATTTTCATGACAATTCCTTTTTTGCGGATAATAGCATAAAATTTTTAAAAAAAAGCGTAAAAAGTTTAAGCGTAAAAAGACGAAATGACAAAAAAGTTTGCAAAATACAATTTTCATTATTGCAAAGCGCGGCAATACAGAAAAAATACCTTCTCTTCTTTTCCATTTCCCATGCGAAATGCAATAATTAGCCCTTCCGCCATTCCCGCGTCCCACTATGTCATTCCCGCGCAGGCGGGAATCTAAAAGAGTATTCACAAACAAACAAAAACAATATGAAAAGAATTGACATTTTATAACTCTCTTTTATTTTCTTTCATGCTTTCATATTTTAAAGCTATTAGTTTGGATTCCCGCCTGCGCGGGAATGACATAAAGGGCGCATGCGTTTCGCTTGTCGTTCTATCGCAGGAATGACGGAAAGATAGGTTACTTCACTTGCAATGACGAAAGGAGTGCAAGAATGACGGAAAGGTTTCCACTTCCTCTCACGATATCTACTTCGCTTGTCGTTTAGTCGCAGGAATGACAAATAAAGATTGCATGACAAATAAAATACATGTGTTTATTATGTTATTCCTCCCCTTTCGTCATTCCCGTGAAAACGGGAATCCAAAAAGAATATTCACAAACAAACAAAGATGGTATGAAAAGAATTGACATTTTACAACTCTCTTTTGTTTTCTTTACATTTTTACATTTTAAGGTTATTAGTTTGGATTCCCGCCTGCGCGGGAATGACATAGGAGGGCGCATGCGCTTCGCTTGTCGTTCGGTCGCGGGAATGACATAAGAATGTGGAAATGACAAAAAAATGGAGTGCAATAACCTTGCTTTTGCAAGGTTATTTTGATTTAGAGCGATTTTGTAATGAATTTATTCAGTCTTTTTGTAAAGCCCGCCGTATCGTCTATCTTCATTCCCTCCTGCATTTTTGCCTGATACAAAAGCAAAAAGCTTATATCGTTGAGCAGTATCTCATTGTCAAGAGTTGATAATTTTTGCAAAATCTCATGATTCGGATTTATCTCAAGTATGGGTTTTATGTCGGGCAGATTGCTTTGACCCATCTGTTTTAACATTTGCTGCATTTGAAAGTCGGGGTCGTTTTTGTCATATATCAGACATGAAGGCGAATCGCTGAGTCTTGAAGAGATTTTCACATCTTTTGCTTCGTCTTTGAGTATTTCTCTCATTTTGACGAGCAGCGGCGTAAATTTCTCCTCTTTATCTTTTGCTTCCTCTTTATCCTCTTTTATCTCTTCGTCAATATCGGAGTGGTTTACGGGTTTTAGCGGGATTTTGTCATATTCAAAAACTGTCGGGATAACTATCGCGTCCACCTCTTCGTCAAGTACCAAAACTTCAATATCCCGTTTTTTGAACTGCTCTATCAAAGGCGAATTTTTAAGCATAGCTTCATTTTCACCCGTTATGTAATAAATGCTTTTTTGCTCCTCTTTCATGCCCTCTTTGTACTCTTTCAGGCTTATTAGCGTATCTTTTTTGCTGGATTTGAAAAGCATCAAATCCAAAAGCGCGTCTTTATTTTCATAATCCGAATAAAGCCCCTCTTTAAGCGCTTTGCCGAATATTTTGAAAAATTCCGTATATCTATCTCTATCGCTCTCTTTTAACTTGTTAAGTTCTCCCAAAATCTTTTTCGCCGACGCCTTTTTGATAGCCGAAAGGGTCCTGTTTTGCTGTAAAATTTCACGGCTGACATTTAGCGGCAGATCTTCCGCGTCTATAACTCCTCTGATGAAGCGCAGATATGTCGGCATCAACTCTTTGTCTTCGTCCGTTATAAAAACTCTTTTGACATACAGTTTAACTCCGGGCTGATAATCCACTCTGAACAAGTCAAACGGCGCGTTTTTGGGAATATAAAAAAGCGTTGCGTACTCGAGCGTTCCTTCGGCTTTTGTATGAATCCACAAAAACGGGTCTTGGCTGTCATGGGAGATTTGTTTGTAAAAATCCTTATATTCGTCTTCTTTTATGTCGGATTTTGCCACTCTCCAAAGTGCGGAAGCTTTGTTGATTTGGGTATGTTTTATCTCTGTCGTTCCCTCTTTGCCTTCCTCTTCGCTTGGGATATACTCCTCTTTATCCATGTAAATGCCAAACGGAATGTGGTTTGAATATTTTTTTATGATACTCTCAAGCCTGTAACTTTCCAAAAATTCGCTCTCATCTTTTTTTATATGCAGCGTGATAGTCGTTCCATGAAGCTCCTTTTTTGTCTTTTTGATACTATAATCATTGTCCGCGCTGCTACTCCAAAGATATGCGTCCTCTTCCAGCGCTTTTTTGCTCAAAACTTCTATCTTGTCGGCGACCATGAAAGCCGAATAAAACCCAACGCCGAACTGTCCTATCAAAGACGAATCTTTTTTCGCGTCCCCGCTAAGTTTTTCCACAAACGACTTTGTGCCGCTTTTCGCGATAGTGCCGAGGTTGTTTATCAAATCTTCCTCATTCATGCCAATACCGCTGTCCTCAATCGTCAAAGTATTTGCTTTTTTGTCCGCAATGATGGTGATTTTGGGTTCGTATTGAATATTTTTGTATTTTTCGTCTGTAAGCGACAGATAATTCAACTTGTCAAGCGCGTCCGAAGCGTTAGAGATAAGCTCTCTTAGAAAAATCTCCTTGTTTGAATACAAAGAGTGTATCATGAGATTTAGAAGCTGCGTAACTTCCGTTTGAAATTTGTGTTTTGCCATATTTTTTTCCTTGTTGGTTTTTTTAGAGTGGTATTTTAAAATTTTTTCATTTATAGAGAAATAAAAAAAATAGGGATTTTATCTTTTTTCTGCTTTAAAAAAGTATTTATAGCATACGACTACATGGATTTTATTTAAATATCAATAATTTTTAATCCGCCCGTACCGTCAATTACAATTATTTTTGTATTATCTTTTGAAATTATTACATCTTTAGCGTCAGATGTAACGACTGATGAGAGAATATATGGCTGCATCGGATCGCTTATATCTATTATTTTTAATCCGCCTTCGCTGTCTGCTAAAAATACCTTTTGATTATTGGACAGCGTAATAGCTTTATATGCGTTTGATGTTTTAAGTTCGCCGACTATGTCAGGGTTTGCCGCATCTGAAATATCTATTATTTTTAAACCGCCGCCGCTGTCTGCAACATAAATTATATTATCTGATATAGCTGTAACGCCTCTTGCGTAAGTAGTCCTAAGCGAACTTGTATGAAATGGATTTGAAAAATTGCTTATGTCTATTACTCTAAGCCCGCCAAAACCGCTTGCCGCATAGATTTTTGTGCCGTCTTTCGACAACGCTATATCATAGATGCCGTATTCGTCTGTTGAACCTGTAAGAGTCGGATTTGACGGATTTGAAATATTAATTATCTTAAGCCCGCCATTACCGTCCGCAATGTATGCTTTTGTATTGTCATGCGATAAGACAATTTTCTGAGCGTATATTGTTTGAATTGAGCCAATGACGGTTGGGTTTGATGAATTGCTTATATCAATAATTTTTAGACCGTATTTTCCATCGGCTATAAATGCTATTTTATTGTTCGCTAAAAGCGCTATATGATTTGCATCATAAGTATCAATAGAACCCATAATATAAGGATTTGTTGCATTAGCTATATTGATTATTTTTAATCCGCTGCGCCCGTCTGCCATATATATTATTTTATTATCGCTTGAAAGAGCCGCTCCTTTAGCGTAATATGTACTTATCTCGCATAATATTTTATTTCCTTTATCGATAGTCAATAATACGCTGTTGCTATCGCCGCATTCGCTTTTGGCATACGCGCTTATCGTATAATTTTCCTGTGACGGAGTATTATTGATATATACATTTCCATTAGGATATATTCCAAATGTTGCATTGTCGCTCAATACAAATAAAGTTACAGGGCAAAAAACGGTAATATTTTGGTTTATCGTGCCGATTATTTTACCTGCGGACAGTTCGGCGCTGTTGATATCTATGTAAGTATCTTTTAGCTTTGGCGACAACTCTTCTTGTGTATATACTCTAATGCTTATATCGGCAGGCAAACTTATACCGTAGTCGTTTACCGCAAAAACCTGAAGGTTATATACGCCGTCTTCACGCTTGATATTATGATTTTGCGCGATAGAGACATATCCGTTTTTATCAATATCAAAGTTTTCAGACCCAAAACCGTCAAGATATACGCCCGCAATGGAAGTTGGGGAATTTATATATACGGCTCTGCCAAGCTCATAGCCATTTTGTATATTATCGGTAATTATATTTGTAAAATTACTGTTTACCAGCATGGGAACGCTGCTATTTACCATTTTTACAGTTAAATTTGCGCCCGCATGTTCGTTATCGCTATTGCTCATGTCTATCTCTATTTCATAAGTTCCGGGATATGGAAGAGCTGCTGAGAGTTTGATATTTTTATCTTTATCTATTGTAAAATATGCAGAATTTGCACCGATAATATTATAATTTGTAAAATCCGCGCCGCACACAAAGCCAAGTTTGCCTATAGTTGAATTTATAGTTGTGTCATCTCTGAAATATATGATATCTTTTGAAAAAAGAGGCGTTTTGTAAAGCGTCATAGCATCGCCATATATACTGATATTATTATGCACTCTATCCGCAATCGCCGCATAATACAATGCATAATTATGATTTAAGGATTCTTTATTTACAGTTGGTATCCATGAAATGATATCAAGCGTATTTATCACGCCGTCATAATTTATCTCTTTTCCTAAAAGGCATTGAGCCGCTTCATCGCTTTTAGCGGTAAAAGAGGATATATTGTCATGTCTATACGCTGTTTTTGCTATTTGATATGTCAGCTCGGTTAAAATATTGACTTTAAATCCTATATTTTTTAACTCAAAACCATTCATTGCAAGTCTTATAGTTCCGTTGTTGAGTATAAAATTATCAGCGTTTATCTCATCATTTATGTCCGTAAGCATATCTTTGCCGCCGCTAAGTTCAACTATATATATCCTTTCGTTTTCAAGCGTATCGGCAATCGGTATAATTCCGGAAGCAGTTATCGTAGAACCGTTTGTTGTGTTTGCAAGATATATAGGCAAAGATCCATTGTCAAAAGTAAAATCATAATTTTCAATATCATATATTTTTACATTTGCGTTTTCCAGCGTACCGCTTATAAAGCCTTGAGAATTATTCCAGATTATGGAGTAGTTGTCGTCCCTTATGTATGGATTATCAGGAGCGCCGGTATTTCCACCCCATCCTTCGCCGCTATCTGTTTCATTATTTGCGGTTGTGTTGTCTGTGGCATTATTGTCGATACTTGTGTTGCTGTCAATGTTTGTCGTGTTTGAATTATTGTTTTTTCCGCCGTTGCAGCCTGTAAGCTGAAAAATTATCATAACAGTTAATAATGTTTTGACTGCGAAGCGTATATATGAAAGATTTTTAGAATTCATATCTGTATCCTGCATTTAATTTTATGTTTTTAAAAGCGTTTCCGCTTTGGTATGCGCCCTCAAAATAGAGATGGTTATTGCCGCTGTTTAAAATTGCGCCGAGTGCGCTGTCAATAAAATTCCAATTTACATCATATTTTTGTTTTTCGCCGTCATTGAAAGAGTAATTATGCCGCCCCTTAAATTCTCTTATATAACCTGCTTTCAGATATATATCAATTTGCCGCAATTTATATCCGAACAGAGCGCCGAGCCTTGTTCTTAAAGATTCAAAATCATCTATTTGCGTTTTAAGCCCGTTTGAAGAGTTTATAACAAATCCGTCATGATAAAAGTATGAAGATTGTATTTGCGGCTCAATAAAATATTTTCCTGCTTCATATCTTTTTCCGCCTTCTATTGATATTAAAATGCCGCCGCTGTTTCCATCGCCGTTTATACTAAAACCATTTGATGTTTTTGTGTTAAAGTTGTTTTTGTTTTTTTGGTATCTTGCAAGCATATCTACATAAAAACCATCATTATATTTTAAAACGCTGTATATGCCGACATTGTAATGACGACTATCAGCGTTTCCATCTTTATATTCGGTATCTGCCTTATTGAAGCCGACAGTAAAACCAAGCAATATATCGCTCATGTCCATTTCATATACTCTGTCGCCGCCAAGCGCAAAACCGTAATAGTTGATTTTATCAATCTCAAAATAGTTTTCAAATGAATTTAGTTCGCCAAAATATGTTTTTATCCAAACATCGTCTCTTTCTGTTCTTTTGATGTTCGCTTCACCCATTCTTTGGTGAAGCGTTTGGGTTGTTATATAATTAATCATGTAATTTATATTTGGAAAGGAGAGCGAAGCGCAGGCATACGATGTACAGCTGCCGGACTTAAGATAAAAACTGCTGTTCGTGTCGGATTTTGCAAGAAAGTATCTGTTTGCTCCGACATCAACTGCGCCGGTAAAATTTGCTTCGTAATTTCCATCTTGGTTATCCTGCCTTACGACAAGAATATTTTCTTCATAAGGCAGCGATAGCGCACCCGAATTACTGTCGTCAAAATGTATCGTATAATTTCCTTTGGAACTATTGTTTATGACAAGTAAATCGCCATTGTTTGTTACGCTGTTTTCTAACTGTTGAAGTTGAATTCTTTGATAAAAGTTGCCGCTGTCTCCTTTTAAACTGTCAATTTTCAGAGAGATAAAATTTGCGGCGCCGTTCATGAATACATTTGAGTTATCTGATAAAACCAGCGACTTTAAAGCAGAATCTCTATTTAGCCGCCATGAAGAGTTATCTAAGGATAGTCTCTCTCCAATCTCTCCGAAACTATAAAGCAGAGCGTCATTTGCTATAATGTCGCCTCCAAGACGGGCGTTTACGTAGCTACTGTCGCTGCCTATGGCAAGTGCGCCGCCTTCTATCATATAAATTCCGTCAAATGCCGAATTGTCGGAATTTATAGCAAACAGACTGTTTCCGAGTTGAGTTATATTGCCGCTGCCGCTTAGCTTATTATAAAATGCTGTGCTTTGACTGTTATTAAATAGAAGATTTGCATTTTGAGAGATATTTATATCGCCGTAAAATCTGTTCGCGTCAATAATTAACGCGCCGCCAAGAATATCGGCAGTTTTTACAGCGGCAGATACATGTGATAATGTCAAAGAACCGTTACCTTCTTTGACGAGCGCGCCTTGACCATATATATTTTTATCCATAGTTTCATCATTCGCCATATTTATATTAATAGCAGATTGATCTGAGTTAAGATATATTGTGCCGCTGCCGCCCAAACCCTCAGCGCTGTCCATTTTTAATACGGCATTGCCGATGTATATATTGGCATTGAGATTTTTATTTGCTCCGTATATCTCAAAATCATCATAAAAATTTATCGTTCCGCCGCCGATTAATGAATTATTTCCTGCAGATATTCCACTGCCGACAAAATATACATAACTGTAATCATTCAGATTGATAACCCCATTATTTATCGCCGCACCATTGATTGTAAGCTGTCCGCCGTTTATATTGACAATTGCGTTGTTGTTTAATTCGCCTGCGCTTTGATAATATTCTCCCAAGTTAAATACCGCGCCGTTTTCAAGCGATAATGAATTAGTATAACCGAAACTGTTATGGCTGATAGCGGTTACACTTGTCCCATTTTTTAAAAGAGTTGAACCGTCATAGCTATTCATAGCGTTGCCGACAAAGACGGAATTATTTCCGCTAAAGCTAAATCCGCCCTCTCCGATAAGTCTTGCATTTAGCAGAAAATTTGCCGCTGTTGATGAATTTAACTCAACAGTTTTATTTTTAAAACTCTCAATTTCTTCCAGACCAAAGCCCAGATATATGCCGTCATGCTCCACTGCCGCTATTGTTCCAAATACCGCTTTGCCGACTATGTCATTATTTTGCGTGATATTTTCAGATATATTTTCACCGCCAAATCCGTCAATTGATATTTGCGTTCCGACTCCGTTAACGCCGTTTGCCGCATTTACTATTTTTTGCGCATTGAGAGGAGAGGAATAGTCATAAAGATTTGAGTTTCGGGCGGCATTATCAACCAAAGGGCTTAAATCGGCTTCTATCATGATTTTTCCACCGCTTCCGCTGATATTCAAATTTTCAACATTCAGCATTACTTGAAGCGGCGATGATATATTGTTGATATTGAGGTTTAGCGTACCGCCGTTAAATATCAAATCCTTTAATGACGAACCGTTTTCGTTTGCCGTAACAAATGAACCGCTGTTTAGAGCGAGCGAATAGCTATTGTTTTTAAATAAATCGTATTTTGCATTTGTTAGCTCTATGATGCCGCTAAAATCTTGAAGCATTTTTGCGTCGGCAATGGTAAAATTATTGTTTGCATTGTTTAAATTTATATGCAAAGCGCCTTCGCCCAAGATACTGTTTATCAGATTTTCATTTTTGTTTGATTCTATCATGTAAACTGCGCTGCGCGATATGGTTATATTTTCGGCGTTACGCAAACTGTCAAACGAATATGCTTTTAAAACGCCTTCTCTTATATCATAAGAGCCTGTAAAGTCAGAGCTGTTCTCATGTAAAGTCAAAATATAATTGCCAAGTTGAATAATACCGCCGTCTCCAGAAAATTGATTATAAAAGTCAGAGTATCGAGTGTTGTCAAATATCAGAGCGGAATCGGAAGCTATATTTATATCGCCATATATTTTATATGCATCTGCGATCAACGAACCTTCAATAATATCAATCAATCCGATATCCGTATAATTGTCAAGCTTCAAAGAACCGTCGCCTTTTTTCATTAGAGAAGCATTGTCATGGTGTCCGTATATACTGTTTGTAAATACTCCGTCGCTTTTTGCGTCAATAAGAAGACTCGTATCATTTTCAAGAGAAATAGAGCCGTAATTTCCCAGAGAATTTACGGACGAGATAGTTGTTGTTCCATTGTTGATAGATGTATGTGAAGAGAGATAACCGTTTTCGCCCTCTATATTAAAATCACCGTTTACGATGATATTCCCATATCCTTTTAAAGAGTTGCTGCCCAAAGAACTGCCGCCGTTAAATTCAAAAAGCGCGTAATCTCCGAAATCTATCGTTCCGTTATTGCTTAAGCTGCCATGGACGGTTTGAGAATATGAGTTTAAATTGAGCGTTGTATCTTTTTCAAGAGTAAGAGATGTTGTATTTCCAAATATGTTATTGCTGATTGCCGTTATATTTATACCGCCTTTAAGCAGCGTAGAGCCTGTATAATTAGACGCGGCATTACCGACATAAACGCTGTTATCGCCGACAAATGTCATGTTTCCGTTGCCTGAAAGTATTGCATTTAAGATATTGTTATTTGCATTAAAAGCGTCAAATTCCACATTTGAGTATGAAACAATCTCTCTTAATCCAAATCCCACATATATGCCGTCGTCTTGCACTGAAGCTGTGTTGCCGAACATTGCTTCGCCGACAATACTGCCGTTTTGTACAATATCCGTAACTGTCTGTTCTGCGGCGTTGATTATGCTAAGCTGTGTTTTTGTACCGCTTACTCCATTTGCAGAATCTATTATTTTATAAGCATTAAGCAGTTCGCTGTACTCATAAAGGCTTAAACCTGCCGTTACATTGTCTGCAAGCTGCGTTAGATTTGAGTTTATGGCTATCATGCCGCCATTACCGCCGATATTTATACTGTTTACCGTTAAAAGAGGTTCAAAAGGCACGGATATATATAGAGATTCAAGATTTAATCCTCCTCCGTTAAATGTCAGATTTCCTATATTGCCTAGCGAATCTGATTGTTTAATGATGGCCGTTGCGTTATTTAAAATGATATTTGAGTTCAGATTTTTATTGCTTCCGTCAATTAAAAAATCACCGCTTATGATTAGCGTTCCGTTTCCGCTCAGGGAGTTGTTGCCAAGAGAGTAACCGCCCTTGAAGCTAAGATTTCCATTATTCGCAAGTTCAATACTTCCGTTATTTTCAATTTTGCCGTTTATTGTTTGCGAATATGAATTTAGATTAAAAATTGTGTTGTTTTCAAGAGTAAGATAGGCTGTTTTCCCAAAAATATTATTATTTATCGCCGTTACATTTGCGTAATCTGTCAAAAAAGTAGCGCCTGTATAATTATTTGCACTATTGCCGATAAAAACGGAATGGCTGCCGCTAAAAGTGAAATTTCCATTGCCTGCCAAAATGGCGTCAAGTCTATTGTTTGACGCACTGCCGCCATCAAATATCACATTTGTTAGGGATTTGATTTGCGTAATATTTCCAAGTCCTGCATATACGCCGTCATTTTCCAAAGAGCCGATGATATCCGTAAACACTTCGCCTGTTTTTGCACCGTTTTGAATGATATTGGAGACGATATAATTATAAGGCGAAACATTGTTTATTTTGACTTTACTTTTATCTCCATAGACGCCATTTGTCGCATTTACAACTTGATAAAGCGTCTGATAGCCGCTGTTTGTTAAATCATATAAATTTTGGTTATTTGTAAGATTTGTTTCATGGCTTCTAAAATCCGTGTAAAAATTTATCGTCCCGCCCTCTTCAATATTAAAATTATTTATGCTTAAAACAGGCATACTGTTTGTATCATATACTCTATAAGAAAGATTTATCGTCCCGCCGTTCATGACAAGACTTTTTAAGTTAGCATCGTTTTGACTGAGAGTTGAAACGGAGTTGTCGTTTAGTATGAGTTTGTAATTATTTTCTTTTAACAAATTGTAAAATGCGTTTGTAAGTTTGAGCGTTCCTGTGAAATTTTGCTGCATGGTTTTGTTGCTAAATAAAAACTGACTCTGATTGCCGTTGAGATTGATATCCAAAGTTCCGCCGTGTATATTTACATTTGAGCCTAAAATATATTCGTAACTATAGTTATTGATAGAAAGCGCGGCATTATCGGCTATATTTAAAGTACCGGCAACGCTCCCGACATTTCTAATCAGTAAAGTACCTTCGTTTATATCGGTATCGCCTCTGTATGTCATCGAGGCGTCATATATAAGTGTGCCTTCGCCGTCTTTTTTGACGGAGAGTATGCCGCTCTCATCTTTGCCGTAGTCTGATATCGTATCTCTAAATTCTATGATTGAATTGTTATCTGTGATAATATTTAAAATGCCGTTCTCATAGCCTCCGTAGCCATTATAGTATATAGCGTTTGAACCGCCTGAGTCTCTATTGCCGCTAAAAAGCATATAATTTGCAGAGTGCAGCGTCATATTTGCCGCGCCTTGTATATAGATAGCGCCGCCTTTGCCTCTTGCTATATTATTTGTAAAGTTTGTATCCGTAATAGTTCCGTAAAAATTCTCAACATAAACCGCGCCTCCGTTGTAAGCGGTATTGCCTGAAAATACGGAGTTTGCGATATTGCCGAAAAACGATGTTGCGAGGATAGCTCCGCCTCCGAACATATTGCCTGATACACTGTTGCCTGTAAAATTTGAATTTGATATTGTCCCCAAAAGTCTATTTGCAACAGCAACAGCTCCGCCGTAGTTATCCGCATTATTATGGGTAAAATTAGAGTTTGATATATTGCCTGCGAGATTGCCGTAAACATATACTGCTCCGCCGCTGTCTGCGTGATAATTTGAAAAATTAAGATTTTGTATGTTTTCGCTCATATCGCCGTCCGAACGAATAGCATCCGCATGCATCAAGCCTGTAATTATTAAAAAAACTGAAAAACTTTTGAAAAATTTATTCATTTACTCTGTTCCGAAAAAAATTATGCAGGCATTATACAGTAGTAATTCTAAAATTAATCATACTTTTAAGTTATTTTAGTTAAAGTAATTCAAATATTTTCAAATACGGTGGTTCAACATGATGCGTTTCCTCCTAAAAACAGCCATTTTTATCCTAATCTCTTTTCTCTTTTTTGCCTGCGGCAGCGGCACTGGCTCAAATTCTAATAATTCACCGCTTGCTTCG
>JAITAB010000013.1 GCA_031284315.1 Campylobacteraceae bacterium | reverse complement strand
AATAAAGAAAATATAAACAATGTTTGTTTTCGGTAATAGTTGAAGAGTAAAGACTTTGCATGGGAATGACGCTTTTTTGTCATTGCAAGAAATGAAATGGAGAAACAATTCAGAAGAATGGATTCCCGCATTCCCTCACGATATGCGCTCCGCTTGTCGTTCGGCGCGGGAATGACATAGAGAGGTAATTCCCACGATATAACGACAAGCGAAATGCATGACTCCATTATGTCATTCTTGCGCCCAAACGACAAACAAAGTATATGCGCCCCTTTCATTATTCATGCGCCCCATTATGTCATTCCCGTGAAAACGGGAATCCAAATAGATAAGTAAAAAATGGTTTCATGTATTATTTAACGATACTTTTTTTGTTTTTTTTGGATTCCCGCCTGCGCAGGAATGACGGAAGGGGTGGGGAATTGACGGAAGGAGACGATGGAATGACATAGAGAGGTAATTCCCGCGATAAAATGACAAGCGAAGTACATGCGCCCTTTTTTCGTCATTCCCGCACGGCTCCCCTATGTCATTCCCGCGACCGAACGACAAGTTTTCGCAGAAAACGCATATCGTGAGGGAAGGCAGGAATCCACCCCTTCCGTCATTCCCGCGTCACTTTTCGTCATTCCCGCGCAGGCGGGAATCCAAACTAATAACTTTAAAATATGAAAGTATGAAAGAAAATAAAAGAGAGTTATAAAATGTCAATTCTTTTTATATTGTCTTTATTTGTTTGTAAATACTCTTTTTGGATTCCCGCCTGCGCGGGAATGACGGAAGGGGACGATGGAATGACATAATGGAGCGCGGGAATGACGGAAGGGGACATGGGAATGACGGAGGAATGAATTTCCTCACGTCGTATGAGGCGTGGAAATGACGGAGCGAATTTGAGTAATGTTGCCAGCGTGCAGCACAATGGCAACCATTTATGTCATACCCGCGAAAGCGGGAATCCAAAAGAAATACAAAAAATGGCAAAAAAATTAAAACATTTCATTTTTTGGGTTTTAAAATGTTGAAGTAAAAAGAATAGATTCCCGCCTACGCGGGAATGACGGAGAGAAAGCATGGGAATGACATAGAGAGGTAATTCCCACGATATAACGACAAGCGAAGTACATGCGCCCCTTCCGTCATTCCAGCACGCCCCCTATGTCATTCCCGCGCCCCTTTTCATCATTCCCGCGAAAGCGGGAATCCAAGCTAATAAATAAAAATTATTTCATCTGTATTTGATAATGCTTTTTTGATTATTGTGGGGTCTGGATTGCCGCGCCGCCGCAACGGCTCGCAATAATGGAATAACATTTTTTTGTTATTGCGGCGAACGAAATATAAAACTAAGTTTTCATTTTCTGTCATTCAAACAAAGCGCGGTAATTGAAAACCATGCGCCGATAAAAACTCAAAGCCGATTTGTGATATATTCAAACAAAATGCCCATCTCTTCGTTTGTTAAAGAGTATTTTGGCATGATGTCTTTGGGAGAGTTCAAAGCCTTAAAAAACGCCTGCTTAGTTACGTTATCTATGCGCGGCGCAGAAAAATCCCTGATTTCGCCTTTTTTTTTGACGCGTGCGATGACAAGACCCATGCCGTCTTCGCCGTGGCATTTATCACAGCCGATACCGCGCGGATTTGAGTATAAAAGTTTGGCATAATCCCTTTTTGCGATAAAATCATCTGCCCCGAGTGTGGAAAATATAAAAAACAACGCCGTTAAAAGCCTCATACAATTTCTTTTGCCAAAATTTAATAGTTAAATGGTATCATACCCAAACAATTTTTACATCACTTTTAAAAAAGGGAAATTAATGACGCTCCTTGACGGAAAAACGCTCTCAAATGCTATTCAGGACGAAATAAAAAAAGAGACGGACGCTCTCAGAAAAAAAAATATAACAGCGGGACTTGCCGTAATTTTAGTAGGAGACAACCCCGCAAGCCAATCATATGTAAAGATGAAAGAGAAGGCATGCGATAAGGCTGGGATTTACTCTATTTTGCATAAAATGCCCTCCTCTATCTCCGAAGATAAAATACTTGAAATTATCTCCATGATGAATCAAAACTCCAATATTGACGGCATTTTGGTGCAACTCCCGCTGCCTAAACATGTAAATCAGACTAAAATTATAGAAGCCATAGATCCCGCAAAAGATGTGGACGGTTTTCACCCGTTCAATGTGGGACGGCTCGCCGCGGGACTTGACGGTTTCGTGCCATGTACTCCTCTTGGCGTCATGCGGCTTTTGGAGCATTACGGGATAGGCGTAAAAGGCTTGAACGCATGCGTTGTGGGGGCAAGCAATATAGTCGGAAAGCCCATGATGAATCTTTTGCTAAACGCATTTGCCACCGTTGATATTTGCCACATTTACACTAAGGATTTGGCGTCTCACACAAAAAAAGCAGACCTTTTGATTGTCGGGGTCGGCAAAGCGGGGCTTATCACAAAAGAGATGATTAAAGAGTGCGCTATTGTAATTGATATCGGTATAAACCACCTTGAAAACGGTAAATTGGTCGGCGATGTGGATTTTGAAAATGCCGCCTCAAAATGTTCGTTCATTACCCCCGTACCCGGAGGCGTAGGTCCGATGACTATCGCTATGCTGCTTGAAAACACAATAAAAGCGGCGAAAAACAGAGTAAGATGAGGAAACTTTCATGAAACGCTTTTTTAAAAAACTCTACGATTTTTCAAGCAGTTGGACGGGAACGATAATCATAGTTTTGTTTTTGATATTTTTTGTCATACAGCCCTTTATTATTCCGAGTGCGTCCATGCAAAACTCGCTTCTTGTCGGCGATTTTCTATTTGCCAAAAAATTTTCTTACGGCATTCCTATTCCAAGATTTCCACTCACAAATACCAAAATGTTTCCCGATATTTTCAACAACGGTCATCTTATTGATGGAAAGCGGCCGCAAAGAGGCGATATAGTTATCTTTTTAAATCCCGTAAACAATAACGAAAATTATGTCAAAAGGTGTTTTGCCTCAGGCGGAGACGAAGTTATCTATAAAGATGATGCTTTTTATCTGCGCCCAAGCGAAGGAGATGAATATATAAAAAACAGTTATCCGAGCGAGAAAATAGTGGAAATTTTGGGCAAGCTTTGGGTGCTAAATCCTTATGAGCAAACATATTCGGGTATCAATTACAAACCAAAGGCTTCGGAGGAGAGATTGATACTTAAAAGAAAATTGGAAGAGGTGGACAATCCTTCGCCTTTTATCATTATGTCGCGGAATTTGATAATCACAGGACAATCAGCCATAGGAATGAACCCGATTAAAATAGACGAATTTGACGCCAATTATAACTATATTCAATTTAATGCATTTTATATAAAAGTCCCACATGACGAATTTTTCATGATAGGCGACAATCGCGACAATTCACAGGACAGCAGATTTTTCGGCTCCATACCGTACAGCCTCATAGTCGGCAAACCGTGGTTTGTATATTTTTCAATGGATTCAGATGTAATTCCGCGATGGGAGAGAATAGGCAAACTCGTCTCCACGCTTGAAAAAAAAGAGTATAAAAAGGACGAGTAGCAAATTTTTTGCGCTGCTGTCCCTGCGGCAGAGAATATCTAAATATGAGGAGGGGCAGTCTTGATTTTCGCATATTTTGATATCTGCCGCGCTATTTTGCTCCCGCATGAACCTCATGTGAGAGCAAATTTTCTATTCGCTTCTTTTTTAGCCGCGGCAAGATTTGTCTGAGTTCGCACTGCTTTTATGGTTATCCATATTCTCATTCGCCGCCCCCGTTCATGTCTGCCATCTTTGCCATTCTGTCACTCTCTTGTCATTCCCGCGACCGAACGACAAGTTTCCGCGAGAAACGCATATCGCAAGGAAAGACGGGAATCCAAATATATTAATAAAACTGTTTCATCTTAATCGGCGGTAGCTTTTTTGTTGCAATAATATAGATTCCCGTTTTCACGGGAATGACATAGGCGGCGCAGTAATGACATAATGGGAAAAAATTCCCGCTTTTTTTCGTCATTCCGCCCTTTCCGTCATTCCCGCGCCCCCTATGTCATTCCCGCGCGAGCAAAAAGTTTTCGTAGAAAACGATATTTGCGAGGAATGCGGGAATCCACCCCTTTCGTCATTCCCGCGTAAGACATTCAAAAGATGCCTAATAACGCGGGTAATCCCCATTCCAAACTTTGCGTCATTCCCGCGCAGGCGGGAATCCAAATATATTAATAAAACTGTTTCATCTATATCGGCGGCAGTTTTTTTGTTGCAATAATATAGATTCCCGTTTTCACGGGAATGACATAGGCGGCGCAGTAATGACATAATGGGAGAAAATTCCCGCTTTTTTTCGTCATTCCGCCCTTTCCGTCATTCCCGCGTAAAACATTCAAAAGATGCCTGATAACGCGGTAATTCCCATTCCAAACTTTCCGTCATTCCCGCGCGGGCAAATATCGTTTTTCTGCGAAAATTTTCATCGGCTCTTTTGCTCTTACAATTACGGAAAATATACCAAATAAAGCCAATTTATCGCCTTCGAGAGCCGCAAACCGGCGCTGTTTTTAAGACTCTCTTGACAAGAGAATTTCAAAACTTAATTTGTTTTTATCTCTTTGGCAAGTTTGTAAGCCAAAAATATCAAAAACGCCGCGCCCAAAACCAAAGCCGCCCAAATCGCCCATACAGGCACAAAGCTTTCATCTTTTTCTATCTTTGCTTCAAGCGTTTTCTCGCCGCCAAGCGTTATAGAATCTCCCGTGCGAAGCGTTGGTATATGCTCAATATCGGCATTTTTTAAAAGGTCAGCCGCAGGCAAGCCAAGCGGTTTAGCGCCAAAAGAGCCGTAAGCTAAAATAAACGGAGCGTTATTTGCGCTGTTGAAAATAATATCAACTCTTTTTCTAAATGCTATAAACTGCGGAATGTCGCCGAAACCGCCGTTTGTTTTCAGCATGAACTCTTTGGCAAGTACGGTTTTGGGGAACTCTATATAAGCCTCTTCGTTTATGATGCGTCCATCAAGTTTTATCCACTCGTCTGCGCTATTTTTATAAAAAAGCGTTATGGGAAGTATCGTATTTTCCTGAGTTAAAGCGATATAAACCCGCTCAACAGGCTGAGTTGATGGAAGTTTGCATATTATGCTTCGGTCGTTTTGCCTTTCATATTTATCAGTGTATATGCTCACAAACGACTGGTCTGTAATCTGCGCTTTGAGATACGCTTTTACGGAAGTGATTTTTGGTATTTTTTTATCCGAAGTTATGACAAACTGCCAGCCCCTAATCTCCTCTTCGGAGTAGTAATAATTCTCAATATTCACTTCGTCCGCCCTAAGACTGCTCTCATCGGATACATCTTTAAGCTCGGAGAGTAAAATATTGCTCGCCGCATTCACTTCATGACCATCTAAAAGCTGTATATTTACGCTTGCTTTTGCTTCCCAGTTATAATCCGCGCTCTCCCATGCAAGCTTAAAATATGACGGATATTCGGCGTCTTTGGGCAGTTTGGCAAAATATGTGTAAGTATATCTCTCATCGCCTTGCGTTGTATTGCTCTTCTTTTCACTCACAAGATAGAGCGTTGCATTTATTTCGCGCGTAATATCCTCCGTAGTTTTCGCCTCAACAAACGAAAACGCGACAATTTGATTGTTTTTATTGAAAACCGCCGCATCATCAAGCGAAGGCGACAGTGAACGCAGATAAACATCGTCAGGCAAATTTATCCTGCTTAGCGTAAAGCCGCCGCTCTCAATCTCCAGCCCATAAGCGTAATCATGCGGACTTTGCGCCGCAAGGCATGAGGCAAATGCCAAAACGAATATGATTTTTTTATACATGATTCAATCCTTTTTTATATTTTCTCTCGGCGGCATCGGCGCCAAAAAGCCTATAATGAGCATCAACAGCGCAACGCCTATAAATACTGAAGCTCTAAACAGCCCTTCTAACTTCACGCTGTCATGCAAAACAAGTTTTATCACGACAACCGCCAGCAAAGCCATACCGACAAACCAGATTGTTCTGTTTTTGTTTTTGTTTGCAAAAATTATCAAACTCAAGGCTAAAAGCGTCCAAATGATTGAAAATACGCTCTGCACCGCTTCGTTGTTCCACAGAAAGTAAAGCGACCATGGAATATTTAAAATGTGGCTAAGCGTTCTCAAAATGACGCCGTTTAGCTCCAAAAAGCAAAGAGCGGCAAAAAAGAGATACGCAAAAAATATAAACTTCTTTTGAGCGTTCTTTTGAAGCGTTTTGTCAAGATAAAATTTCAACGCTATAAGCGTAAAAATAATACTCTCTTCAAGAGGATTTAATATCGGGATATAAGCCAATGCATCAAGCCAATATCCCGTAAAGGGCGCTCTTAAAAGCGTTATGACAAGATAAAACAGCACGGGAGCCAAACCTACGCGCCAATACGCCGACAAAAATCTGCCAAATGGAAAAAGATTCTT
This sequence comes from Campylobacteraceae bacterium, assembly GCA_031284315.1. Lineage (GTDB taxonomy): Bacteria > Campylobacterota > Campylobacteria > Campylobacterales > Campylobacteraceae > JAIRKW01. The sequence continues at coordinate 16,175 of JAITAB010000013.1, read as the reverse complement.
TTTTTGAAAAGCGTAGAGCGCCAAAATAACTGCCGCAAAGACCGACATGAACAGCGTCCATTCCAAAATCCTGTTACCGTACGATATAAAAGTATCGCTGAAAAGTTCAAGCCTGCTCCATATCCAAAGCAAAAACGCCCAAAACAGCGATACATGCAAAATAATTTCTACATTTTTGTGAAGCGTTTTGAAAAACGAACCTTTATAAAGATAAAGATACGCGCTTGCAAAAGAGAGTAAAAAGCTGATATCAAGCAGAAGCGATTTTTCCGCAAACTGAATCAAAGCCGTCAAGAAAAGCGCAGGCCAGAGCGATATAAGAGCGCACTCCATTATCTCCCATTTCATGGCTCTTCCAAGAAAATACCAGACCCAGCTTGAAGCGGTAAAGGCAAGCAAAATACATATTGACTTATAAGCGTCAAAATAGGCGTAATTTACCACATTTGAACTTCCGATTATCCAATACGACCAAGAAACAGCCGCTGCGCCAAGCAGTATAAAGCCGGCAGGTTTCAAACTCTTATGCATCTCTTTGAAACTGTAAAAAAGGCACGCGTTAAAAAGCAAAACCGCGCTCAAGATGGCGTAAGAAAACACAGGCGCGTAAAAACCGCCACTAAACATGCTAAGACGATACCAGTCAAACGCGTCTTGGTTGTCATACATGAGCAAGCACGCGCCGAATATAGTTATCAAAAGTCCGAAATAGCCGAGCTTGTATTGATTGTTTTTCAAAGCCGCCCATGTTATCGCGCTTCCTTCAAACAGCCACACCAAAGACGTAAGTTCATTATCAAATGCCAGCGGAACGGCAAGCGTAGCAAAACCTATGCCGATTGAGAGCATATAAAGCGCGGCTCTTTTGCCGATATCTTTGAACTTTTTCAGCGCCGCGAACGAACCCGTCAGATAAAAAAGCGCGAAAGCCAAAGCCGCAAACGCGGGAGCAAATTCCCATTGCATCAATATCCTGTACTCTAAAACATAACTGAAAAGAGGCGCTGCGAACAATAGAAAAATATCAACGACATTGTGATACGCGCTTTGCCTCTCATGTCTTATGAAAAGCAAAACCGCAAGTACTCCGAAAATCAATAAATTTGCTATGATAAAGGTTTGCGTTTCCGGATAAAACTCTACCTTGTAAGATTTGAAATACCATAAAGTCGTAACCGTAACCGTAAATGCAAATCCTATGAGATTTAAAACGCGCCATGAGCGCCATCGGCTGATGACCACAAGAGCCAAAGAAACTATCGTGTAGAGCGTAAAAAGTACGATATGTTCGCCTTTGCCGCTTGAAAGCAAAACAGGCGACAAATAAGCGCCTGAAAACGACAAAACCGACAAGGCAAGAGCATTTTGCACTACGGCGAAATAGACGCTAATCGCACACACAAAAAGAAGCAGTACAAACGCGGCGCTAACAGGTATAAACTCATATATCTTAAACGCGGCAAAAACGGTAATATATAAAACGCCGATTGCGCCGCCTTGAAGTATAAGCGAATAGAGCCTTTTTGAACTTCTCAAACGCCAGCCGATGCCAAAAAGCGCGAAACCGAGTATCAAGCTTCCCAGAACTCTTACCTGCGGCGATAATAAGCCGTTGTCAATGCTGTATTTGAGCAAAAACATAATGCCGAAAAAGAGGATAACAATAGCGATTTTGGCGACAATATTTTCCCCAAGCCAGCTTATGAATTTTGGTTTTAAATTATCAAACTGCGTATCGCGCCTGTTTTGCATTTGCGGCACAGTCGGCTCTATATCGGCTCTTTGTATTTTTTTTAATTTCCCTCTTTCACTGTTTTGAGCTGCGTTAAGCGGCGGCGCGGCTTTTAGCGGCTCGCTTTGCGAAGGCGTTTTGACGCTTTGGGCAGTTTCTAAAGTTTCAGGCTTTGCGCCCGCTTTCAAAACGGCGCCAAACTGTTTTTCCAAATATCTGACTCTCTGTTTTAAATTGTTTATCATGACAATAGTTATAATAGGAAATACAATAAAAACAAGAGCAAAGAAAAATACGGCAAATCCCATCGCGCCTATAATATATAATATTTCATCCATGTCAAATCCTGATTTTAACTTTATTACAGAATATTAACCGATAAAAGCTGAAAAACATATATCTCTGGGATTAAAAAATAACTATCTCTTAATTATCTCTATGATATAATTAATTTTTTTAAAAGGAAACTCGGTGAAATTTTATATCGCAAATGATCATGCGGGATTTAATGTAAAAACAGATGTCATAAAAATACTGAAAGATAAAAATTGCGAAGTTATTGATATCGGAACAAAAAGCTGCGAAAGGGTTGATTATCCTGACTTTGCGCACACGCTTTGCGAAGCGGTATTAAAAGAGAATGAAAGTTTTGGGATATTAATCTGCGGTTCCGGTATCGGCATGAGCATGGCGGCAAACAGGCACAAAGGCATACGAGCCGCGCTTTGTCATGACGCATATACGGCGAAAATGGCGCGCGCGCATAATGACGCGAACATTTTATGTTTTGGGGAGAGGATTTTAGGGCTTGGCGTCATAGAATCAATAATTGATGCATGGATAGATACGCCGTTTGAGGGCGGCAGACACGCTGAACGCATAAAAAAAATAGAGATTTAAATGGAGGAGCGATGATTACTTTAAATGAAAAAGAGAAAGAGTATCTCAGAAGCAAAATAAGAGATGTGTATGATTTCCCAAAACCCGGAATCGTTTATAGAGATATAACTACGCTTTTAAACGACAAAAAAGCTTTCAATTTTTTGATAGACCATTTGGCAAAAAGATATGAAGAGTTTGATTTTGAATTTATAACGGGAATTGAGAGCAGAGGTTTTATATTTGCAGGCGCGCTTGCCGCAAAACTGGATAAAGCTTTCGTGCCGATAAGAAAACCCAAAAAACTGCCCTACACGACCATAAGCGAAAAATATTCGCTCGAATACGGCGTGGACGAGATAGAGATACATATAGACGCATTTGGCACTTCTTCGCAAAATCCGCCGAAAGTTTTATTGATCGACGATTTGATAGCCACGGGAGGCACGGCGCTGGCGGCGGTAAAACTTTTGAAAAAGATAAGCGTAGAGTGTGTGGAAGCCTGCTTTTTGATAAATCTAAAACTTTTAAAAGGCGATCTTGAAATAGCAAAAACAACTCCCGTATATTCCGTGTTAGAGATATTTTGATGTATATTCCAAAACCGTCTAAATTTGACCCCGATGATTTGGGACATTTTGGCATATACGGCGGAAGATTTGTGCCCGAAACTCTTATGCCTGTTTTACATGAGCTTGACGAAGAGTACAAAAAAGTGCGTTTTAGCGAAGAGTTTTGGGGCGAAGTGGATAAATATCTTAAAAATTATGTCGGACGCCCCTCGCCGCTCTATTTTGCGCAAAATCTCTCAAAAGAGCTTGGCGCAAAAGTCTATCTAAAAAGAGAAGACTTAAACCATACGGGTTCTCACAAGATAAACAATACCATCGCGCAAGCCCTTCTTGCGAAAAAAATGGGCAAAAAAAAGATTATCGCCGAAACAGGCGCGGGTCAGCATGGAGTCGCAAGCGCAACGGTAGCGGCTCTTTTAGGGCTTGAATGCGAAATATTTATGGGCGCAAAAGATACGCAAAGGCAAGAGCTTAACGTATTTCGCATGAAGCTTTTGGGCGCGAAGGTGCACAGCGTAAAAAGCGGTTCGCAGACTTTAAAAGATGCCATGAATGACGCCATAAGACATTGGGTAACAAACGCGCGGGATACTTTTTATGTTATCGGAACTGTCGCAGGTCCTCACCCATATCCCATGATGGTCAGGGATTTTCAAGCTATTATCGGTACGGAAACAAGGGAGCAGATTTTACAGACAGAGGGGAAATTGCCAAATTTTATCATAGCATGCATAGGCGGCGGCAGCAATGCCATGGGAATATTCAGCCGATTTTTGGAAGATGAGGGCGTACGGTGTATCGGCATAGAAGCCGGCGGCTTGGGCATAGATACAAATAAACATGGAGCAAGTTTGGCACGCGGAAGCGCCGGCGTTTTGCATGGACAGATGAGTTATCTTTTGCAAGACGACGACGGGCAGATACAGGAGGCTTACTCCATATCGGCAGGGCTTGATTATCCGGGCATCGGACCTGAGCATGCGTATCTAAAAAGCTTGGATAAAGTAACTTATGAAAGCATAACCGATAAAGAGGCGCTTGACGCATTTGTGTGGCTCTCCAAAAAAGAGGGAATTATACCTGCATTTGAGAGCGCGCATGCGGCGGCGTACTTGAAAAAAATGCCAAAAGAGATTGTCAAAGACTCTGTTATAGTGGTCAATATCTCCGGACGCGGCGATAAGGATATGATTCAAGCAAAAACACTGCTTGAATTTTAATAAGGTTTTTGATGGAAGAGTTTTTTAATTTCGGCGAATTAATCGTAACATACGGCTATATCATATTGTTTATATGGTGCATTTTGGAAGGCGAAATGGCGCTTATCATGGGCGGCATACTTTCGCATTCAGGTGACATGAATATCGGCTGGGCGATATTTATAGCGGGACTTGGCGGCTTCGCAGGAGACCAGATATATTTTTATCTCGGCAGATATTTCAAAAAAAATATTAACAAAAGGCTGAAAAAACAGCGCCGCAAATTTGCCATAGCGCATCTGCTTTTGAAACGCTACGGCTGGCCTGTGATATTTATACAGCGCTACATGTACGGACTTCGCACCGTTATACCGATGTCCATAGGCATTACGCGTTACAGCGGCAAAAAATTCGCTCTCATCAATATAATAAGCGCGTGGTGTTGGGCAAGCGTTACGATAATCCCCGCTTATCTGCTCGGCGAACATATATGGGGCGTATTAAAATTTGCGCAAAAACACTGGTATTTTGCGATACCCGTAGTTATAATTTTCGCCTGTCTTATCATTTATGCTTTCAAAAAAATAGAAGACGCTTTATATGAAAAAAAATTAAAGGAAAAAAATGCAAATCAAAACAACAGATGAAATTTTAGACAATATCTCCGCGCAGGCGGTTATAGTTTTTGTAGTCAATAAAAATTTCAGCCACGCATGGATTAAACACAAAAAAGCTTTGGAAGCTTTGAATTTTAAAGGCGAAAGCGAAGAGGCGGCATTACTGGCAGAAGACGGATACATTTATATCGGATGCGAAAATTTGGAAGCGGACGAACTTCGCATCGCGGCGGCAAAAGCTGTAAAAACGCTGAGGCAGACATCTTACAAAAGCGCGAAAATCGGCTCATATATTGAAAAAGATGGAGTTATCTCAATAGGAGCGTTGATAGAAGGATTTATACTCGGAAGCTACGAATTTACAAAATACAAAAGCAAAACAGAGCCTTTCAATTTGGAAGAGATAATCGTATCCACGCAAAGCTACAGCCAAAACGCAATCTCGCTTGAAAAGATGCGATATGCGAAAAACAACGCTCTTATCATAGCAAATGCCGCAAACTGGGCAAAGGAGATTGTAAATACCGCGCCTTATGATTATACTCCTGTCCAAATGGCTGGGGACGCGCAAAAACTCGCTTCCATGGACGGAGTAACATGCAAAGTTTTTGATGAAAAATTTTTGGAAGAACAGAAAATGGGCGCATTTTTGGCGGTAAACAGGGCAAGCGTCCACCCTCCCCGCCTTATACATTTGACTTACATGCCAAAAAATCCCAAAAAAAGAGTGGTATTTGTGGGCAAAGGTTTGACTTACGACAGCGGCGGATTGAGTTTGAAACCAAGCGATTATATGATTACCATGAAAGCTGATAAAAGCGGCGGAGCCGCTGTCATGGCGATTTTAAAGGGGGCGGCAGAGTTGAAACTTCCTTTTGAGATTCACGCGATAGTCGGCGCTGCGGAAAATATGATAGGCGGCAATGCCTATAAGCCTGACGATGTATTGACCGCCAAAAACGGCAAAACCATAGAAGTCAGAAACACGGATGCAGAAGGCCGCTTAGTGCTTGCCGACTGCCTTTGCTATGCGCAAGAGTTAAAGCCTGATATTTTGATAGATATGGCAACATTGACGGGCGCATGCGTTGTCGCGCTGGGCGAATACACCACAGGCGTCATGGGATATAACGACAAATTAAAGCATGAACTATATAGAGCCGCAACTCAAAGCGGAGAGCTTGTAAACGCTCTTTCATTCAATAGATACTTGAAAAAACTCTTGAAAAGCGCTGTCGCAGACATTTCAAATATCTCTTCGTCAAGATACGGAGGAGCCATAACCGCCGCGCTGTTTTTGGATAATTTCATAGAAGAGCCGTATAAGGATAAATGGCTTCATTTGGATATCGCAGGTCCTGCTTACACTGAAAAAGAGTGGGGTTACAATCAAAGCGGCGCAAGCGGCGCGGGAGTGCGCATGAATTTATACTGGCTGATAAACCAAAAAGGAGACGAATAATGGGGCTTGGAGTTGGCATAGTAGGACTTCCCAATGTCGGCAAATCCACGACATTTAACGCGCTCACAAAAGCTATGAACGCTGAATCGGCAAATTACCCTTTCTGCACTATTGAGCCGAATAAAGCAGTCGTTCCCGTTCCCGATGCCCGTCTTTTTGAACTTGCAAAGATAGTAAATCCAGAACGCATTCAGCATTCAACCATTGACTTTGTAGATATAGCCGGACTTGTCAAAGGCGCCAGTAAGGGCGAAGGTCTCGGCAATCAATTTTTGTCAAACATAAGAGAAGTTGAAGTGATACTACATATCGTGCGATGTTTTGAAGATGAAAATATCACGCATGTAGAGGGCAAGATAGATCCGTTAAGGGATATTGAGATAATAGAAACAGAGCTTATTTTGGCTGATTTGCAGCAGCTTGAAAAGAAAATAGACAAACTCACGCGTCAAGCCAAATCGGACAAAGAGGCAAAAGCGCAGCTTGACGCCGCGCTTAAACTCTCAGCGCATTTGGACGGCTTAAAACCCGCAAATTCATTTGACGACAAAGAAAATCCCGCGTTTATAGCGCTCAATAAAGAACTTAGATTTCTATCGGGCAAAAAAGTGATATTCGGCGCAAATGTTGATGAGAACGCGCTTTTGGAAGATAATGAATATGTTAAAAACTTGAAAAAATATGCCGAAACGATAAATGCCGATGTCATAAAACTTTGCGCAAAAATAGAAGAGGAAGTCGCGGCTTTGAGCGAAGAGGAAGCAAAAGAGTTTTTAATCGAACTTGGCGTAAATGAGAGCGGACTTGACATAATCGTGCGTCTTTCGTTTGAAAAACTCGGACTCATCAGTTACTTCACCGCAGGCGTCAAAGAGGTCAGAGCATGGACGATAGAAAACGGCTGGAAAGCACCAAAAGCCGCCTCTGTCATTCATAACGATTTTGAAAAAGGCTTTATTAGAGCCGAAGTTATCTCTTACGAAGACTATATCGCATGCAAGGGCGAAAACGGCGCGAAAGAAGCAGGGAAAATGCGTCTTGAAGGCAAGGAGTATGTCGTAAAAGACGGCGATGTAATGCATTTCAGATTTAATGTCTAAAAAGATAGATGAGGCGCATTTTAAACCCGCCTTATCTATCTCATGTATTTATTTGCCGCAAGATTCTTTATATCCAAGATCGCAAGCTTTTTTGTAATAATATTTAGCTTTTTTGGCATCTTTTGCAACGCCGTCGCCCGCTTCATATGCTTCCGCTACAAAACGACACGCTATGTTAAGATTGCTATCCTCGCATGATTGTAAAAAAACTGTAAATAAGTTCTCTGCAGATTCTTTGGCTGCGGCGGAGGCGGCTTTATCTATTTTCACTATCTCCTCGCCCATAAAACAAGCCTCTTGCGAGCCGTAAGAGCAAGCTTTTTTGCTATATTCAAAAGCTTTACTCTGGTCTTTTTCCAGATACAGAGTAGCTATCGCGAGGCAGCTTTCGGCAAGTTTTTTATCGCAGGCTTTGTTGTGATACTCAATCGCTTTTTGATAATTGCGCTTTACGCCGTCGCCGTCTGCATACGCTGAACCTGCCATAAAGCAGCTTAGTTCTACCTTTTTATCGCACCCTTTTACATAAAACTCAAACGCTTTAGCGGAGTTTTTTTTCACACCCCTTCCATTAACATACATATTTCCAAGCATATAGCAACTCTTACCGTAACCCAAAGTACAAGCTTTTGAAAAATATGTAAAAGCTTTGGAATAGTCCTGTTTCAAACCGACAGGATTGTAATACATAACGGCTATACTGTTGCAGCCTTCAGGACTGTCAAGCTCGCAGGCTTTTATCAGAAAATTAGAGGCTTTTATGTGATCTTTTTTAACGCCTTTGACCGTTGTTATAAAATGATCCCATCGCCCAACACGCCTTGCTATTATTTGCTTCGCAAGCTTTTGTAAAGTATCGCGCAGCGGTTTGATAATCTTTTTTGTCAAAGGCCTCTTCAGCCAACTCCATATCGCTTTTGGCATATAGCGAACAAGCAAGTACAACAAACACTAAAATAACTTTTTTCATAAAATCTCCTAAAAAAAATTTAATTATTATAGCAAATTCAATATTAATGAGACGAGTTTGTTATTTTTATTCACGCAACTTCTGCTGTCATTGCAAGGAATAACAAAATAATCCGCAATCAAAATCTATCTGTCATTCCCGCGTTCCTTTATGTCATTCCCGCGACCGAACGACAAGCGAAGCGTATATCGTGAGATTGGGGTCTCCAAAAGCAAACGCTTTTGGGGCAAGAAGGCGGGAAACCAAATTCTCCGTCATTCCCGCGCCCGAATGACAAATAAAATGCAGCGCCTTTTTATCATTCCCGCGTTCCTTTATGTCATTCCCGCGCAGGCGGGAATCCACCCTTTCCGTCATTCCCGCGACCGAACGACAAGCGAAGCGCATATCGTGAGGGAAGGCGGGAATCCAAACTAATAACTTTAAAATATAAAAATGTAAAAGAAAATAAAAGAAAGTTATAAAATGTCAATTCTTTTCATATTGTTTTTGTTTGTTTGTGAATCTTTTTTTGGATTCCCGCCTACGCGGGAATGACGAAAGGCGGTGCGGGAATGACATAGGAACGAATTTCCTCACTTCGCATGAGGCGCGGGAATGACGGAAAGAGTAAATTGCCTTTTGTGCCGGCGTTGAATTATTTTTGTATATTTTTCACGCCCGATATGGCTTTATTTAGTGGTTTTAACTCTGCTTTTGCGCCCTCTTCCTGCGTTTTTAAAATATATTCTATTCTCTCTTTTGTCTGCGGGTGCGAGCTTAAAAATTTCAGCGTAAATTTATCATTTTTCAAACTTTTGACGAAAAATTCCTCCGCGCCGAAAGTGTGTCCGTAGTAGTTTTTCAGAGCCAAAAGCGCGTCTGTGTCGGCTTTTTCTTCCTGCGACCTTGAAAAGGAAGATTGTGCGGCGGCGGCAACGGTATTTTCAAAAAAACTCACATCAGAGCCAAAAACGACAGCCATGATAAACGAAAATGTAGCGCTTCCCGCCGCCGATACTATGGGGTCTCTATTTTTTATATGCGCTATCTCATGAGCCAAGACCATCGCCAAGCCGTTTTCACTCTCAACCGCATCCAAAAGCCCGCTCGTTACAAATATATGACCGCCCAAAGTCGCAAACGCATTCTGCTCTTCGCTTTTGATGATGCTTACATGCAGGGGCATATCGGGCGGGGCGTTCATATTTTTCGCAAGATTTGAAGCTATTTTTTGCAGTTCATGCGCGGCTTTTTGTTCCGTGCCGTTCAAGTTTTCCCGCAAAATAAAATTTTCGGTAAGCGCCGTCTCAACGCTGTACGGGATAAAAGGCGCAAAAAATTTTACCGCAAAATATATAATGACAAAAGCCGCCGTAAGAAGTGCGCCAAGCGCAATAGATAGCTTGAAAAAAGAGCCGATCTCCGACTCGGAACTCACATTTACTTCATGCGGGACTTGCGGATTTTCATAATACATGCGCTATTTTTTATGCCATGCAGTCCCATAAACAACAAATTCGGCGCAAAAATTTCCATTTTTGCCTTCTCTTTGTCCAATCATTGAAGTTTCAAAACGCACATTGAAGACAACATCCGCACCGTAACTTTTGGCTTCTTCTTTCATGCGCAAAATAGCTTCGCGCCGTCCCAAATCCATGACAGACTCCAAAGAGCGAATCCGTCCGCCGAAAATAGCCCTAAGAGCTGTTATGACTTGCCTAAAATAACTTCCCGATATCACAACAGAGCCGCTGACAAAGTAAAATTGCCCGCTTACCAAATTTTCAGGAACGCGTTTTTCATTGAAAACCAATATATTTCTCATCTCGCTTTCGCGCCGCCTGATAGAGTTATAATGTCTCTTTTCTATAAAACTTCCCGCAAAGTAAGTAAAAAACAGCGGCACGCCGAAAAATACTATATATGTAATGATAGTTTCCACGCGCTCAATCCTTTCTTATAAAAACCGCCGTACCGTACGCTAATATCTCCGAAGCGCCCGCCGTTATATTTGCCGTGCCGAATCTAATATTTATCACGGCATTCGCGCCTACGGCTTTCGCCTGCTCTTCCATTCTCTCCAAAGCCTCTTCCCTTGACTCGCTCAAAAGTTCCGTGTAGCCTTTAAGTTCGCCGCCTACCATGTTTTTGAGTCCTGCCATCATATCGCGTCCGATATGTTTCGCTCTGACCGTACTTCCCTGCACAAGCCCCAAATGTTTCTCTATAACATATCCGGGCAAAATCTCCGTATTACTCAATAACATAATATCTCCTGTAAAAAAATAGCATATTATAATCCATGCGGCTTACATAAAAATTAATTTATGTTTTAAAATGTATAATAACCGCTCAAATTAATATATAGGCGGTTGAGTGAATTTTTATAAAGAACAGGATATTTCACAAAAAAGAACAAAGGTTTTATTGCCGTTTTTTATCGTCAGCGTTCTCATCGTTGTATTCAGCGCGGGTATGTTTTTTATAACGCTTCACCTCTACATGTACGGCGGCAATGATCTTGATTTTACGCTCTCTCCCGTTTATATTTTAACTCATGCGGATACGGTTGCTGTTATTTTTTCATTTTTGGGCATTTTTGCGCTCATTGCGTATGGATTTTTAAAAAAAGCAGAAGAGTTGTCAGACGGAGGAAAAATAATAGCCCAAGAGCTTTATGCCATGCAGCTTTTTGGCAGTAACGCGAACGCAAAAGAGAAAGTTTTATTGAATATCGTTGAAGAGATGTCTATAGCTTCGGGTATTTCAGTTATTCCCATTTACATCATAGAAAACAGACATATCAACGCTTTTGTTGCGGGAACGACTTACGACAACGCTGTTTTCGGCGTAACAAGAGGAGCGATAGAGCTTTTGGAACGGGACGAACTCCAAGGAGTTATCGCGCATGAATTCAGCCATATATTCAGCGGCGACATGCGGCTAAACAACTGGATTTCAAGCTTTATAAACGGCATTATGTATATATTTATCATCGGCATGGAACTTATGCTTTCACAGCATCTTGTAAGTACTCCATTTCCCAATTTTACAAAATGGTACAATATACTGTTTATCCTGCTCTATCCGCTTGGCGCCATCATCGGTCTGTTTTTGGCGGTTATCGGTTTCGCAGGAACCGCATGCGCGTGTTTTATTCAGCTTTTTATCAATTATCAAAGAGAGTATCTCGCGGACGCTCATGCGGTGCAATTTACAAGATATCCGTACGGCATAGCAAACGCGCTGAAAAAAATCGGATATTACGGACACAAGCTCTCTTCGGCAAATATCGGTTATTTCAGCCATATATTTTTCGCGAGCTGGTCGTCTCCGTCCATGCCAAAGAGGATACGAAAAATAGAACCTTCATGGGACGGAAAATATATAAATACAAGAGAGGAGCGCGACAAGATATTTCAAAAGACGGACTTGAGGCGGAAAGCCGCAGATACGATGAGTGCGGCATATATGTTAAATCAGCTCGCATATGTCGGCAATATCACAAAAGAGCAGATTGAATATGCGTACAGAATGCTGGAAAATGTCCCGCATGCTTTGAAACAGAACGCGGCAAATCCCCTTGAAGCGGAATTTATCATTTATTCGCTTTTATTTGACCATGATGCAAGAGCGGCGCAGATAGAGTTCGCGGCGGAGGCGGTTTTCCCTAACGATAAATATTCGCAAAGCGCGGCGGCAGAGAAAATGAACGCTATTTACGCCGATATGATTTTACTGGATCGTTCGCTCTATTTGAACATAATCCATTTATGTATCGCCGCGCTGAAAACCATAACGCCCAAACAGTACAAAACATTTAAAAACACTGTAACCGCCCTTATAGAATATGACGAACACATATCGCTTTTTGAATGGTGCGTCAAATATCTTGTAATTTATCCTTTGGATATTAATTTTAACGTTAGAAAACCGGCAAACGGCGCTCACACGCACACAGGCGCAATAAAAGAGGATATTGAAATGCTTTTGTCCGCTGTGGCTTACGCGAAAACCAAAAACGATAAGGAAGCAAGAAAGATATTTCACAAAGTGCGCAACAAGGCAAAACTTACAGCTTTGCAGTATGTAACGCATGAGCATTTTTCGCAAAAAACATTTGAAAAAGCCGTGGACGAGATACAAAATTCAAAGCCGCTTGTGCGCCGCAAAATAATGGAAACAGTAATATACGCGCTGACGGTTGAAGGCAAAATAAGCGCGGACGATTTGGCTGTCATACACGCCATCAGCGAAGCTCTGCACTTGCCGCTCGGGATAAAGTAGTTTGAAAGTTGGTATAAATCAAGAAGCTCTGCCTCGCCAAATATTTGAAAACAGCTAAAAGTATAAAAAAATAACTTTATTGATTCGTATTACAATTGCAAAATTTTTTTTACTTTACTTCGTAGGAAAAATATGATAGCTTATGAAAAATATCTAATATACGAAGATGATTATTTCAAATATGATTTGGGGAATTACATAAAAAGGCGGGGATTTGGCAGTCCCAATAGACATTGGGCGATAGACAGAGAAAGAGATATATTGGGTCAGGCTATACCGTACCAATACAGTAGAGACGAAAATGTGGCTGAAATTTCCAAGTATTGGGAATTTTACTGGAAAACAGCCATATTTTAATAGAAACAAAAACTATGAAAAAAATACCGCCCTCCAAAAACGGCAATGTATTATTGTTTTTTATAAAATCCTCAATGTGGTTACTACGAAAAACATGCGCAGCCATAAAGAAATAGATATAGAACAAAATAAAATTATGATGGATTTCCGCAAGAGTTATTGCCTCATAAAGACGAAATACTGAAAGAGTTTAGAGAAGCGCTTGAAGTATATTTTGCCGCTCTTTACAGAAGGACAGAAAGAATAAAATCCTGTAAAATAGATTTGGAATACGAAGGAGAGATAATATGATGAATTTAGAAGATGCGCTTGCCGAGTTAAGCAGTTTGGTAAACAACCCAAGGTATAAAAATTTATCCGCAGAAGCAAACACATGCCGCGCTATCTGCGATAGCCCACAATGATGAAATAAAGCGGCTTACTGCGCAAAAATATTCACTGTGATATAAATCTTATTTTGCATTAAAATACGCCTCATGAAGCTGCTTTTCGTATTTAATAAATTTTATTGTATAATCCTAAAAATCAATTTCAGGGGGGAAATATGGTCTCGTTAATCGTCATTTTGGTGATTGTACTTTTGTTTGCGTTGTTTATAATCAGCATTTACAATACGCTGGTTACACTCAAAAACCGCTATTTAAACGCGTTTGCGCAGATTGAAATACAGTTAAAAAGAAGGTATGACCTCATACCAAACCTCGTTGAAACGGCAAAAGCTTACCTTAAACATGAAAAAGAGACGCTTGAACTTGTTACCAAAGCGCGCAACCAAGCTGCGCAATCTTTGGAAAGAGCGAAAGCAAATCCATCAAATCCTTCAAATATTCAAGCCTTAGGCGCGGCGGAGCAAAATCTCTCAGGTGCGCTTGGCAGACTTAATGTTATCGTTGAAGCTTATCCCGAACTGAAAGCAAATGAAAATATGATAAAACTGCATGAAGAGATAGCGACTACGGAAAACAGGGTCGCGTTTGCAAGGCAGGCATATAACGACAGCGCTATGTCTTACAACACTTACCGACAGTCATTTCCGCAAAATCTCTTTGCTTCCGTATTCGGACACGAACAAGACGCGAGTTTGCTTGAATTTGACGACCATACCGCTATACAAAACGCCCCAAAAGTCGCATTTTAGCAAATGAATTTTAAATGCAAAAATGCGTATTTTTGCAGCATGGAACGGGTATTTGAATGAACTTTTTTGAACAGCAAAAAAAAGCAAAGAGAAATACGGCTTTTTTGACTCTGCTCTTTTTCTTGGGAACTATCGGCGTTTGCGCCGCAGTATCCTATGCGATAGGAGTGATTTTACTTTATAACTATGAATATTATTTCTCTTTCTCGCCTATTTTTGTTTTTCAGAATATGCCGCCTGAACTGCTTTTGTACTCATTTTTCGGAACATTGGCGGTTATCGCCGTAGGTTCAATATACAAAATATCGCAGCTCTCTGCCAACAGCGGTAAATTTATAGCCGGCCAGCTTAATGGCAAATTGATAACAAAAAGCGCGGCTTTGGCAAGAGAAATAATGCTTTTAAATATTGTGGACGAAATATCCATAGCTTCGGGCATTCCCTCTCCAAGCGTTTATATCCTTGAAAACGATGTTACGATAAACGCTTTTGCCGCGGGCAGTAGTTACGACGACGCCGTCATAGGCGTAACAAAAGGAGCTGTGGATTTCCTAACAAGAGACGAACTTCAAGGCGTCATCGCGCATGAATTCAGCCATATTTTCAACGGTGACATGAAGTTAAATATCCGTTCTATAGGAATTTTGAACGGTATTTTATTTATAAGCCTCATAGGCGAATTTATCATAAGAACGCTCTCAAGAGGCAGCAATAAAAAAGGCGGCGGCGGTTTGCTTTTGATAGGGCTGGCTTTGTATATTATAGGATATACAGGGCTGTTTTTCGGCTCTCTCATCAAAGCCGCCATAAACAGAGGGCGCGAATATCTCGCGGATGCTTCTGCCGCTCAATTTACCAGATACCCCAAAGGTTTGGCAGACGCGTTGAAAAAAATAGGCTGTGCAGATTCTGCTATAAGCTCCGCAAAAGCAGACGAATTCAGCCACCTTTATTTTTCAAAAGGGGTCAAGAAATTTTTTTCATTTGATACGCATCCGCCGCTTGAAAAAAGAATTCGCGCGCTTGAGCCAAATTGGAATGGTAAATTTATCTTTCCAAAACCGCTAAAGCCGGAGAAAAAACACGAAAAAACAGCGCAAAAAAGAGAAGTTTTCAAAACTATAACAGCGGCGGCCGTTTTAAACGAAGTAGATAATATCGGAACGATAAACGCCGAAAAAATACAAAACGCCGCGCAAAAGATAGACAAAATTCCGCATGTAGTCTATGACGGCACAGCAGCCGCGAAAAAAGCGCAGCTGATAATATTTGCGCTTTTGCTGGATAAAGATGAAAAAGTTCGTAAAATACAGCAAAATATCATCAAAAGCGAGTTTTTGGCGGCATCGCGGGCGGATTTTGAAGAGATAAAAAATGAGATTTTAAAACTTCAAGACGACACTGTTTTAAACCTCATATACCTTAGCATACCGACTTTAAAAAGCCTTGAAAAAGAGCGCTACCTGCAATTTAAAAAAATCGTAGAACAGTTGATAAAAGCCGATAAAATCGTCTCATGGTTTGAGTTAAATATCAAACATCTTGTGCTTTATCCTTTGGATATTTGGTTTGGACTGCAAAAAATTCCGATAGAGACGCATTCGAGCCTGTTTACGGTAAGCTTTGAAGTATCCGTATTGCTTTCCATTATAACTTACGGGCAGTTTAAAGATAACAAAAAGGCTCAAAAAAAGTTTGGCATAATGGCAGATGTAGCTTCCGCGCCAAAACTGCAATATATTTCATTTGAAAATATCTCTCTAAAACAGCTGGAAGAGTCGTTTTGCGCAATACAAAAATGCAAGCCTCTTTTGCGCAAAAAGATATTTGAAATGAGCCTTTACGCGCTAAACTCTGACGGCAAATTCAAAGCAAAAGAC